>NZ_JBBKBG010000014.1:0-55632 GCF_037892545.1 Pseudogracilibacillus sp. ICA-222130 | reverse complement strand
CGAGGCTTTCTCTTACGGAAACACGTCTTAGACGTGTCTGGCATTTATTGTTGTTTGTTCGGTTTTGAGGGAATATTTCTAACATAGATGGGCCTGTAGCTCAGCTGGTTAGAGCGCACGCCTGATAAGCGTGAGGTCGGTGGTTCGAGTCCACTCAGGCCCACCATCTAGAATACATATATTTTTATTTTTACTACGGGGCCTTAGCTCAGCTGGGAGAGCGCCTGCCTTGCACGCAGGAGGTCAGCGGTTCGATCCCGCTAGGCTCCATACTAAGTATCTATTGATCATGAAATCAATAGATACTTTTTTAATGACCATCTTTTATTGCCGTTAAAGTGGTTTGTATCCATATTACTGTTCCCGACGTTTTGGACGGCAAAATGGAAATATTGTTTGGGAAAATAGTAATAATTATTATAAAAGGGATGCCGTGTATCGTGTTGGCATCCCTTTTATTTTTGTCTACATATTTTTTTAAATTAATCCCATAAAGAATGAGACGATTAATAAAATAATACTGATTCCCCATAACCAGAAGAAAGAGTAACGAATATGTTTACCCATTTCAAGTCCTGCAAGCCCTAAAGCTAACCATAATGCAGGAGAGAATGGACTAACAAATGTACCAACGATATTTCCGACAATCATTGCATATGTTGTTGCAAGAGATGAAATACCGAATGTCGTTCCAATTTGGTCTGCTACAGGTAACAATGCAAAATAGTAAGCATCTGTACTTAGTAATAAATCTAAAGGGAGACCAAGAACCCCAATGATTAAGTGAATGTATGGTGAGATGAATTCTGGAATGATTTTAACCGCATCTGTTGCAATAGAATCCAACATACCTGTTCCACTTAAAATACCTAGGAAAGACCCAGCCGCTAAAATAATGGTTCCCATTGTTAAAGCACTTGCAGCATGTTCTTTAATAATGTCATTTTGTTCATCAGCTGTACGGAAATTAATAACTAGTGCAATACTTAGGGCAATCATAAATACTAAACCTGCTGGAATGACACCCCATACAAGCATAATGACCACTAAAATGGTTAAAAGTAAGTTTAACCAAAGTAATGCAGGCTTTTCTTTTGGTTCTGTACTCTCTTTTGCTTCTTTTATTTCCTCTAGTGCAATTTTAGCAGATCCATACTTTTTTTCGATACGACGTTTTTCCATTATACCTAAAAAAGTAGCTAAAATGATCATTAAAACCATTCCAATAATTTGAATGGGAATAAGTGGTCGCCATAATTCTGTGACATCCATTTCTAATACAGAGGCAGCTCTTCCTAAAGGTCCTGCCCATGGAACCATATTCATAATACTAGCACTACCACCGATAAGTAATAGTAGTAAATATGGATTCATTTTCATACGTTGATATAAAGGTAAAAGTGCGGGAATCGTAATTAAAAAGGTAGATGCACCAGATCCATCTAAATGTGCAACTGCTGCAATAACGACTGTTCCAATACTTATCGTAACGATATTTCCTTGTGTGATTTGCACCATTCTATTAATTAACGGATCAAATAATCCAACATGTTGCATTAGTCCGAAATATAAAATAGCAAAAATGAACATGATAACAACGTTCATTACTTTTAAGGAACCTTCTGTGAAAAACTCCCCAATATCTGCGAGCCCAAAGCCTGTAATTAATGCTGCGATAATAGGAATGATAATTAAAGGAATAATTGGAATCGTTTTTCCTCTTAAAAGTATGGCAACAATAACGACTATTGTTATAAAACCAACAATACTTAACATTTAAAATCCTCCTCATGTAAAACGCTTTCTATATTGTACTAATTGTACACGCTTACAGTGAGGGAGGAAATATTCCATTTATATAGTTTATTAAGAAAATAAAATTAATTTTGTTCATATTGTTCACGAAGAATATACATTCGCTGCGGTCTACCAACCTGTCCATAATGTACCGTCGCTTCAACAACTTGTATCGCGTCTAAGTATTCTAAATATCTTCGAGCAGTGGAACGGCTAATGCCAATTTTTTCTGTTAAGAGTTGTGCAGTAATATATTCTTCTTGCAAAGTAGGAAGAAAAGCTAATATTTTATCTAATGTTAATTCATCAATTCCCTTTGGTAGTTCTTCTTGTTTTTTTACTTGTTTTTGTTCATCTAATTGCTTTGCATGAAAGAGGACGTCAAGTTGTGCTTGCGTCCATTCTTGCTCCTGTAAGTCTACCTGTTTTTTAAAGTTACGGAAACTTGCCTGCAATCGCTCTTTATCAATAGGTTTTATCATAAAATCAAATACTCCTAGTTGTTTTGCTGCTTTAATCGTTTTCGTATCATTTGCAGCGGAAGCAATAATAATATTGCAATAGGGATATTGTTTTCGTAAGGTTTCAACTAATTCTAGTTCTTGCACATCTGGAATATACATATCTAATAAAATGATATCTGGCAATATTAGACTTGTTTGTAAAAACTCCAGTGCATCTTTTGCATGTAATGATGTATGCAAGACATAACAAAAAGGCAATTGTTCCACCATTTCTTTATGAATATGTGCAATTCTAAAATCATCTTCAATGATTAATACGTTTACGTTCATTTGTTAGCTCCTTTCTTTGGGAGAATCACGATAAATCTTGCTCCACCAAAGTCACTTTCATCGATTAATATTTCTCCTCCTAAGCCGTGTACAGCCTGTTGCACGATAAACAATCCTTTTCCGTGACCTACCGTTTTCTTCGTTGTTATCCCATCTTCAAAGATTAGATCTATCATTGCTTCAGGAATTCCCTTTCCATTATCATCCACTTCCAGTACGATATTGTTTCCGACGTCGGTTATATGTAACTGTACATATGGTCGATCAGAGGAAAGGATAGCTGCAAAGGCATTATCAATTAAATTTCCAAGTGCTAATAATATACATTGACGTGTTTGCTCATCGTTTATTTTTTGTAAGGAACTATGTTCTTCTATTTCAAATGTAATTCCTTTTTCATTCGCAATATTATATTTAGCGATTAATAATCCGTGGATGACGGCATCTTTAATTTGATTTTCTAAAGAAGGGTAATATGTAGAAGATGTATCTAACTCTTCTTCAATAAATTGTTTCGCTTCTTCATAATGTTGTAGTTGTATCAAGCCATATAATGTATGAATTTTGTTGGAAAACTCATGTGTTTGCGCACGTAATCCTTCCGAATATTGTTTGATGGAACTTAATTCGCGTGTTGCTTTTTCGAGGTCTGTTTTCTTTCGAAAAGTTAATACAGCCCCATATAATATGTCATCCATTTTTAAAGATAGTACGTTCATTAATACTGGTTCATTTTTTATGATATATTCTGTATCTTGACTCATTTCGTTTGTTTTAGCATAGTGTAGTAACGGAAAGGATAAAATGGTATCTAATCGTTTCCCGATCACATCGGTTTCTATTTGGAACATTTCTTTGGTTGCTTCATTTATTAATGTAATTCGATTATGTATATCGACGGCAATAATTCCTTCTTTAACAGATTGTAAAATGGCTTCTTTTTGTAATAGAAGGGAGGCGATTTCTTCTGGTTCCATTTTATGTAATAATTTTTTTAAATGTTGAGCAATCAGAAAGGCTCCGACCATACCTATTCCTAAAAATACGATAAATAAAAATAAAATTGGTGTGTTTTGTTTCCAGACGAGTTTATCTATATCTTCTAATAAATAGCCAACGGAAACAACTCCGACAACTTCTCCTTCTTTTATGATGGGACTTTTCCCTCGGATAGATAATCCAATACTTCCTTCCTTTTTAGAAATATAAGATTTGCCATCTAGTAGTGCACGTTCATTATCATCTCCAACCATTTTCTTCCCAATTCGGTCTTTAAGTGGGTGTGCAAGTCTTACTTCATTTTTATCTCCGACGACGATAAATTCTGCATCGATTTTATGTTGAATGGCATCTGTGTAAGCTTGAATATTTGTAGAAGGATTATCTTCATCAAATGCTTGTATTATGCTAGGGGAAGCGGATATTGCTTCAGAAACAGCGAGTGCTTTTTTCCCAACTTCTTCTTGAATGTTTTGTGATGTAATGGAATGAATGTATACATACAATGCAAGGAAAATAATGAAAATTAAAGCATTCATTAATACTAAAACTTTTGTTTGGAATTTTATTTGTTTGTACCATTGCCTTATTTTTTGCACGTTCATCCCTCCATTTCCCCATATAATCTAACTATATTGTAATCGATTTATATGAGAGTTTACATGTATTTTCATTCGAAATGCGTAAGAGGAGTATTTTATTTGCACAAACGAATAATTTTCGTTATGATATGATTGAAATGAGCAATATGTAGCTTATGATGATTCCACATTCCACAGTAGCTCAGTGGTAGAGCATTATATGATTTTTGTTAAAAAATCATATAAACTGCGCCGAGGACCGTTAGGCCCGGAGGCGACTATCGTAAAGCTACTCACGAAACAACCGGGTATAAGTAAATTAATATGATTCCACAGTAGCTCAGTGGTAGAGCAATCGGCTGTTAACCGATCGGTCGTAGGTTCGAACCCTACCTGTGGAGCTTTTTCATGCTTTTTTGCTCCTATTAACCGATTTAATTATTTTAGTGCTTTTCGAAAATGTATGAAGGAATGATTATTACATAAAATGCCAGTATAGTTTAATGGTAGAACACCGCCATGGTAAGGCGGCAATGTGAGTTCGATTCTCACTACTGGCTTATTTTTTAACTAAATGGACTTTCGGATAAGTATGTGAATACATTTAATGTTGTTCGCGGCTGTCGAAAGTTTGTACACTTTCAAAATGGTTAATTTTGCTTCGGTGGTATATGAGCCTTCTTACAAAATAAGTTTTATTGTCACTCGACACACTAATATAACATTATTGCATATCAACCCTTTCACACCTTAGTGCGAAAGGGTTTTTTTATGCATTTGAAACCCCCTGGCTCTGCCTGGGGGTTCTAGGTTCTAAGTAGTTTTTAGCGTGGTATTAAAAATGCCTCCTATCATTATAAGATTAAGGAGGTAATCCAAAAAAACTACTTTAGAAGGGGATTTTTATTGTATTCCAAAACTATGGAAAAATGGTAATTCCTATCGTACGACTTACTGATTTCTCTGTTGATTTTTGGTAATACTTTTTCATTAAATCATTTAAATCTGCTTGAAAATCTTGAAATGTTTGATCATCTAATTGTAAATCCACCACAGATAAAGTTGAAGAATCCTTTTTATCTTCTTTTTTTATATTGTTTAAATAGGTTTGATATTGATTAAAAAGAGAAATTTGAAAATAAAAAAAGTAATCTAATTTCTCTTCTATAGAATAAGCTTCCCACTCCTGCGGGTTCATACTTGTTTTTTCTGTATTTACAACATAGTACTTTTCTGTAACAGCTCGTACTTTTTCCTCTTTTAATACACGGATAATATTCGCATCGGCAAGCTTTTGTATATGACGGTACAATGTTGCCTGTGGTACATCCTGAATAATTTTTACCATATCCAATGGTGTTAATCCTTCTTTATTGTGTCCCATTAAAGTACGGACAATTTTCATTCTTATAGGGTGTAATAATACCTCAGCTTTATCCACCTTCATCGCCTCTTTAAATAGTCGTTAAGTTAAGTAAAAACCTATGCTATCTTGATATTATCATAGTAAATCATAAATTGATACGATGCAATCTTATGTTTCCTTTCTACTTTATTTATGTTATCATTATTGATAATGATAACATAAAGGGGTGCAAATCATGAAGAAAATTCTATTATTAGTTGGCATGTTTTTGTTCATGTCACCTATTTCGGCTTATGCAAATACAGCTAAACTTCCCTCAGGTTTACCCTTAAGTGAAGTAGAAACGTCGATTGATGAAATCATGAAAAACTATATTGGAGAAAATAAGGACATTCCTGGCGCAGCTATTTCTATTGTCAAGGATGGAGAAATTATATTTGAAAAGGGTTATGGCTTTGCTGATATAAAAAAACAGAAAAGCATAGACCCAAAGCAAACCGTCTTTGAAGCTGCATCGATTTCAAAGGTCTATACATGGACTGCCATGATGCAGCTTGTTGAACAAGGGAAAGTTCATTTACAAGATGATATTCGTGACTATCTACCTGATGGTTATTTAGATTTGGCCTATCCTGATAAAGTTAGCATACTTGATTTAATGAATCATACAGCAGGATTTGAAGATACAACGGAGGAATTATTAACGACAGATCCAAATAAAGTCATTCCTTTAAAGGATTATCTGTCTGACCAGCATGAACAACCTACCCAAGTATTTCGTCCGGGAACTGTGACTGCTTATTCTAACTATGGAACGTCTTTAGCTGGATATATCATTGAACGTGTAACAGGGGAAGATTTTGCGACATACATGCAAGCGAATATCTTAGATCAGCTTGAAATGAATCTTTCTTCCTTTCAAACTGATTATAGCGACATATCTACGATTACAAATAATAAAAGTAAAAGTTATGTTAAGACCAAAGATAATTTTGAACAGGTTGATTGGTCGTATGTCAATGATGCCCCAGCTGGTTCATTAAATACAACTGTACATGATATGGCCAAGTTTATGTTGGCTTATTTAGGAACAGGTTACGACCATTTATTTGAAGATAAGGCAATTTTAGATCAAATGCATGAACAAACATCCAGTTTTACGGGAAATGCGCATGGTTTTTGGGAGCGCAGCATAAATGACTATCGTATTCTCGAACATAGTGGAAATGCAGTTGGTTACACGACCCTAATGACGTTTGTTCCTGAGGAAAACTTTGGTGTTGTTTTATTTATGAATGTTGGGGAAGAAATGTCCGGTCTACGAGTAGATTTATTAAATGCATTAATCGGTGAACAAGAAAAGCCTGAAAAAGTGCATGTGAGTCAAAATGACGAAAAGGTGGAAGGGACTTATCGAATTGCTAGGGGCATATACACCAACTTTTTGAAGTTATTACCGATCATTGGGAATTCGGATGTTACGGTTAAACAACACCCATCTGGTGGTATTACTCTGCAAACGGCTGCAGATCCCGAGCCAATTTTGTATACTGAAACAGATCATTTAGAGTATGTTCGTGTGGATAATACTATTCCACTAATGGATAAAGCTGGAATGGATACAAGTAAAGTTTATTTTCAACTAGATGGACAAGGTAATGTGAAAAAAATGACCTATGGAATAGTGAGTGATTTCCTGCCTGTATCTTTGAAGAATCGTGTAGAGGTCCATATGATAATAATTATCGTTAGCGTGATGGCGTTCATTATATATACTATGGTTGCGCTCATCCAATGGATTATTCGTAAACGAAAGAAAACAAGCAGAGCAAACATGTTTCCAGCCACCGGATTACTGGCCTTTATTGGGTTGATTGTGACAGTCAATATCATTATTTTATTTGGACGATTTATGGCGGATCCGTTTCAAAAAATGGCAACACTCCGCATCCATTTATGGCTTAATATGCTATTACCAATTTCCGTCCTAGTATGTGGTTATTTTATGTTCAAACAGTGGAAAAAGAAAACACGCATGCAAAACATCGCTCGAATCAGTTTACTGCTTATCAGCTGCCTATTCACCCTGTTTCTCTATTATTTTCATTTATTATGGTAACAAAATTCCTGCACTAGACTAACGACAGGATTGGACCATAAAGTACATGTGTTTTTACAATCTAATCCAGATATTGAAATAGTCGATATGAAGTTAGCAGTAAGTTTTGAATCTATTTACGTATCACTTGTATATAAGTCATCATGGCTAATCACTCTATGTTTATTGGAGTGATTTTGTTTTTATATACGTTATTTAATGCTCAAAAAGATGTTTAAAAGTTGTTAGATCGGAGAAGCTACCTGTGAAACATTTAATTAAAACAGGAAAGGAAGAGCTAACTTTGAAGCCAAAAGTGAAAGAGTTTCAAGATGATCAGGATGTCATTCAAGAGGTTGAAAAGCAATTGAATGATGGGGTGTCGAAAGAAAATTTATATATTATTACACATGATGATGATCGTACGAAACGCATTGCGAAAAAAGTGAATGCAAATGTAATTGGATTAGAGGAAGAAGGGATGAAAGTCGCAATGGAAAACATGTTCAATAAAAAAGGGGATGAATTAAGAAATAAATTAGAAGTAATCGGTTTTTCGGAAGACGAGGCAGCAAAATTAGAAGAAAAACTTGATCATGGGAAAGTGTTATTAATTAGTACGAATGAAAAATAATGACATAAGAACTAAAAGATTCCCATGTCATGAACTGTTTACTTTATTACACGACAAATATATGAATAGAAAGCAAGGACATGTTTCATATAAATGTCCTTGCTTCTCTACTTACACATGTTCTAACATACGATTTAGTGCCAATTTTGCATATTCAGTCGTCTTTTTATCTACCTTTATCACATGTTTATATTCTTCGGTTTCTATCGATTCGATGGACCATAATAAATGAGCTAAATCTATTCGATTCATCGTCATACATGGACATAAATGTGGGTTAAGGGAAATGATTTCCTTATCTGGATGTGCTTGAATCAAACGTTGTACTAGATTCATTTCTGTTCCGATGGCCCATTTACTTTCAGAGGGTGCCTCTTCAATCATACGAATAATATAACTTGTTGAGCCAGCATAATCAGATTTTGCTACCGTTTCATAAGGACATTCTGGATGAACGAGTACATTAATACCGGGATAATCTTTCCGTACTTGTTCGATGTTTTCTACAGTGAAATTTTCATGTACAGAACATTGGCCTTTCCATAAAATAACTTTCGCATCTTCTATATTCCCATCGAATTCGAATGCATTGGTTGATTGATTCCAAACTGCCATTTTATTCAATGGTATACCTAGGTCATATGAGATATTTCGTCCTAAATGTTGGTCAGGTAAAAATAAAATTCTTTCTTTTTGTGTAAATGCCCATGTAATTATTTTTTTTGCGTTGGAGGAGGTGACAGTTGCACCACCATTTTTTCCGACAAATTGTTTAATTGCAGCGGTAGAATTTACATAGGTTAAGGGGATTACTGTATCCCCAAATGTTTGTTGTAATGTCTCCCAACATCGTTCTGTTTGCTCTATATTTGCCGTATCTGCTAGGGAACAACCTGCACGTAAGTCTGGTAGTAATACAGTTTGTTCTTCTTTCGTTAACATATCTGCTGTTTCTGCCATAAAGTGTACGCCACAAAAGACGATGAATGCAGCTTGGTCATTTTTTTCACAAAGTTGAGCGAGTTGTAAAGAGTCGCCAGTAGCGTCGGCAAATTGAACGACCTCATCTTTTTGATAATGGTGTGCTGGAATGAAAAGTTTATCTCCAAACTTTTCTTTCAACTTTTTCACTCTGTTCTCCATTTCTTCCATGGTTAAATTTTTATACTTTGTAGGGATTGTTGTACCTTGCTGAAATAAATCAATAAATTGCACCAATTTAATACCCTCCTTCTATCATGACACTTATATCCAAAGCCTTTACAGAGTGGGTTAAAAACCCTAACGAAATAAAGTCTACACCGACATGCTGAAATTCATTGATGGTATCAAGTGTGATCCCACCAGATGCTTCTGTGTAAATATGTTTTGGCACTAGTGGAAGTAATTGCTGAATTTCAGATGGGGTACGATTATCGAACATGATGATGTCACATTTTGCATCAACCGCTTCTATTACTTGTTCTTTCGTTTCTGTTTCTACCTCGATTTTTATCATTGGACCGACTTGTTCTCTTACTTTTTGCACAGCGTTTTTGATAGAACCTGCGGCTACGATATGATTATCTTTAATCATAGCGCCGTCATATAATCCATTTCGGTGATTCCATCCTCCTCCACAAGCAACAGCATATTTTTCAAATATCCTTAAACCAGGTGTTGTTTTTCTTGTATCACAAATTTTAATCGTTGGATCATTGAGTTTTTGTATCGCTTTATTTGTCGTAGTCGCTATGCCACTCATCCGCTGAATCAAATTTAGAATCACTCGTTCACCGACTAAGATAGAAGAGGTGGGTCCTGTTACTTCTGCAATTGTTTCTTGTTCCTTTATAGATTGTCCATCTTGTTTTTTCAATGTAACACGAATGGATGGGTCAATTATGTGATACATTTGCTTGATGATGGATACCCCAGCAATGATTCCGGCTTCTTTTGCGTAAAAATATGCATTTGTTGGCTCTTTTTTGGAAAAAATCGACATGGCAGTTATATCGTGTTGCCCAACATCTTCTAAATAAAATTGCTTCAATTTTTCTTTGATTAAAACGTCATTCATGTTAACTCCTTTCTTGTGATTACTTTCACATGGTTATGATGTTTATTTTGACATCCATACACATATATGTCAATACTAGTGACAAGACAGATGTAATGAAAGGAATGATAGAACATGATATATTTAGATTATGCTGCAACAACCCCAATGAGTGAAGTTGCTTTGCGTGCGTATAATGAGGGGAGTCAATTGTATTTTGGTAATGCGAGTAGTTTACATGATATTGGAACGAAAGCCAGAGAAGCTTTACAACTTTGTCGAAAACAACATAGTCTATTTTTGAATGGAGAAACGGAAGGAATATATTTCACTAGTGGGGGTACGGAAGCGAATATATTTGCTATATTGTCGATTGTACAAGCATATAGAAGCAAAGGAAATCATCTCATTACGACAAAAGTGGAACATGCATCATTGTTTCATTTATTTCAGCAATTGGAAAATGACGGGTTTGAAGTGACGTATCTAGATGTAAATGAACATGGCACCATTCAGTTGGACACATTAAAAAAGGCCATTCGCCCGACTACGATTTTAGCTTCTATTCATCATGCAAATGGAGAGATCGGGACAGTTCAACCGCTAGAAGAAATTGGGGAAATTTTAGAAGCTCATCAAATCGTTTTTCACTCCGATTGTGTGCAATCGTATGGGGAAGTACAGATTGACGTAAAAAAGTGGAAACTAGATAGTGTATCTGTATCAAGTCATAAAATATATGGTCCAAAAGGGGTTGGCTTTTGTTATATAAGTCCATCTGTTTTATGGGAAAGTATCTACGATGGAACGACACACGAAGATGGTTTTCGCCCTGGTACAGTTGATGTGCCGTCTATTTTAGCGTTTACTGCTGCGGCACAACAAATGATGGAAACAATGGTGGAACGTGCAGCAAATTATAAACAATTGCGAGCATTATTTTTACAAGAAATTAAGAAACTTTCCAATAAAATAGTGGTGGAACAGTCATTAGAAGCACAGTTACCACAAATTATAGGTTTAACTTGTTTGCACGTACAAGGCCAATACATGATGTTAGAATGCAATCGGTATGGCATTTGTATATCAACCGGTTCAGCATGCCAAGTTGGAATGGAGAGTCCATCAAGAACCATGTTGGCGATTGGTAAGTCGGAATCTGAGGCGAAATGCTTTCTTCGCATTTCTTTAGGAAGTAAAACGACAAAAGAGGAAATAGAACAAACGGTGATGGTAATGGGGAATATTCTTCAATCGCTTCCTTCTTTATGAGGAATGCACATCAATATAATTCGTTCATGTAGGCTATGTTTGATACAGTAATAGGAAGGAATAAAATAATACATAAAGGTGATTAGATGCATATAATCGATGCGCATATTCATTTGGATAGGTATGATAATAAAGATAGGGAAAGAATCTTAACCGAATTAGAGGCAGAGAAAATTGCAATGTTAATTTCTGTATCGAACGATTATCAGTCAGCGGTAAAAACATTACAAATAGCGATGGACGACCATCGTATCAAACCAGCGTTCGGCTACCATCCTGAACAGCCATTACCATCAACGGCAGAAATGAATCGATTTTTTACGTGGATGGAGCAAAATAAAGAAAAAATGATAGCGATTGGTGAGGTAGGATTACCGTATTATTTACGAAAAGAAAATGAACAACTAGAACTTATTCCGTATATACAACTATTAACTAGATTTATAGAATTAGCTGTGAGAATGGATAAACCGATTATTTTGCATGCTGTGTATGAAGATGCACCACTAGTATGTGGATTATTAGAAGAGTTTGGCGTGAAAAAGGCTCACTTTCATTGGTTTAAAGGAGATCAAAAAACATTAGAACGAATCATTCAACAAAATTATGTTATTTCGGTTACACCAGATGTCTGTTATAAACGAAAGATTCAACAAATCGTTGCACAAACTCCGATCGAAAATTTATTAGTAGAAACAGACGGTCCATGGCCCTTTGAAGGTCCATTCCGTGGAGAAATGACACATCCTAACATGCTTCATGCATCAATCGAAATGATTGCTTCTATAAAAGATTTGTCAGTGGATGCTGTTTACGAACAATTGTATGAAAATACAGTAGACTTTTATTGTTTGGATAAAAGATAACATAACGGAAAAAAGATAGGATGACATATGGTTTGTATCAAATGTTATCCTATCCTTATTCACACGTTTATCCAGCAAATGAACGATTATACGATGATATATACAATAAATGATAATAAAACAGATGTAATAGTCATCGCTACTAATGGGCGTAATGCTCGTGCTCGTAGGTCTTTTAAACTTACATTTAGCCCAAGTCCAACCATAGCGGCGGTAAGGAACCAAGTAGTTAACGTAGATATGCCTTCCATTACATTTTCAGACATCGGAATATAATGTCCGAATACATATGTGCCTAAAAAGCTACATACAATGAATCCAATTAAAAACCAAGGGAATTCAATTGAAGCATCGGAAGATTTATTATCTTTGTTTGTACGTTTCATTATAGCAATGAAAATAAAACAAAGGGGCACGAGCAAGAAAACACGACCTAATTTACTTAGTAATGCAATAGCTAAACCATTTTCTCCAGCAGGGGCTCCTGCTAATGCGACGTGCGCAACTTCGTGTAAACTAGTTCCAGACCAAATTCCATACTGAACAGCATCAATTGGAAGGACAGGCCATAAAATCGTATACGTAATAGCAAAGACCGTCCCCATTAAAGCAATGATCCCGACACTAATGGCAGTATCTTCTTCACTTGATTGGATGATTGGTGCAACTGCAGCAATGGCTGCTGCCCCACAAACTCCCGTTCCAACCCCTAATAAAAGAGAGATATTTTTATCCGCCTTCCATAATTTTGCTAAACCAAGCATTGTAAATATAGCGAATATGATCACACCTGCATCAAGCAATAATAATCCAAGCCCATCACTAAGGACGAGGTTAATGTTTAACTTTAAACCGTATAAGATGATTGCTACACGTAATAGTCTTTTAGAAGAAAAATGAATCCCTTGTCGGATTTTTTCAGGATAACCGAATATTTGACGATACGCGACAGCAATAATGATTGCGCAGGCTAATTGTCCGATAAGAGCAAACCCTGGAACAATAGATAAAACATACCCTAACAATGCGATAAAAAAAGTAAATGCGACTCCAACAACCCACGCTTTTTGGGAGGATAGCTGTTTTGTTGATGTTATGTTTTTCTGTGTATTTTTTAATGTCATAAAACACACCTCCTATATGTATCATAAAGCGAACAATGATATAAGTTAAATAATTAAATGATATGATGATAATAAGTAAATACTTATGATAGGATAATTAAAGGGGTGATTGTGATCGATCAACAATTAGAAGTATTTGTCATGGTGGCAGAAAAACAAAACTTTACTCGAGCAGCAGAGGCTTTACATATGACCCAGCCTGCAGTGAGTCAGTATATACGGATGCTCGAGGAAAATATGGGGCAGCGACTATTAGAAAGAACGAACAAATATGTATATTTGAATAAAGCCGGAGAAATTGTGTACCATCATGCAAAGGAAATTATCGCATTGTATGACCGCATGGAAAATTTAGTGGAAGACTTAACTGATAACCCTGTTGGCCCGTTATCCATTGGAGCAAGTTATACATTTGGTGAATATGTACTACCAGAAATTTTAGCGAAGATGAAAAGAAATTATCCAGAAATAAAGCCAATTGTAAGTATTGGGAATACGAAGGAAATTGCTGACCTTGTGAAAAGACATCAATTAGATATTGGGATTGTTGAGGGTGACGTTATACAAGACAAAGAATTGACTATGGAAGACGTTGCAACAGATTTTATGTATATTGTTGCTAGTCCACAACATCCATTAAATCTTCGTAAGGATAAGATTGAGGCGAAGTCATTAGAACAAGTGGATTGGTTTTTACGGGAGAAAGGTTCTGGAACACGTGCAGCAATAGATAAAGTATTTCAACAACTTGAGATTCAGCCGAAAAGCACGCTAACATTAGGAAGTACACAACCTATTAAAAGTTTAGTTGAAAAGGGGATGGGAATTAGCTTGATGTCGGAATGGGCAATCCAAAAAGAATTACGTGATGGTGATGTAACAATTTTACCTGTCGAAGGATTACCATTGTCTCGTAAGTTTTCTACTTTAATTGCCACGCCTTTTCGATCGAAGGCATTACAAGTATTTATAAAATTATTGCAGGAATAACAAGGGTGACCAAACTTTATCCTTGCATATAAAATAGAAAAACCAATAAAGCGGTAATAGCCCACTTTATTGGTTCTTCTATGAAGGAATGATAGCAATGGGATGATTCATGAGTATAGAAATGTACCTTCGTTCATCAGCTTTCGCTAAGTTAGAACTTATTAGGATTTTTCACCTTTTTATAGAGAATTGTATACATTTCTTATCCTGTATCACAAAGCTCACTTGCACCTTCATGTTATTCGAAGTTTATTGCTTCATATCATCTTTTTCTATTTTCCACATTACTTGGTTACTACTTCCACCAGCAATGTTTCCTGAAGTTTTTCGGAAGAAATATGTATCTGAATCATACGCGTACGCAACAAATTGTGCACTTTTTTCTTCATTCGGAGCAATTTCACCTTCAAATTCTTCTACTGATTCAAAAGCACCTGAAGAGTCACCGTAACCAGATCCCTCTTCTGTTTCCGTTAATTCCATAGCTTCCATCAGATCTTCTGCCTGTAATGCTTCATCTGATGTATTTTTAATAGTAATGTCTAATACTACCCAACAATCAAGTTCAGATTCATAGCCTTCGAACTCATAACCTTTTAATTCGGCTGATGTAACAGTCATATCATATGTACCTAGCGTTGTAACATAGGATCCAGTTTCTCCTAGTTTCAAGTTTAGTTGATCGTCCGCTTCCTCAATAGTTTTAAGAATAGCTGATAATTCATCCTCATTTTCAGCAGTATTATTTTCTGAAGTATTATCATTATCATTCACTTCGGCGTTGTTATTCGTACTATTATTTTCTGCGTTTTGAGTAGAATTATTATTATCAGCATTGTTATTGCCACAAGCTCCAAGTACGAGCATTATAGCTAATGTAAGCACGAGATATCGTAAAGATTTTCGCATCGGTTTCTAGCTCCTCTCTTAAAGTAATAATTTTATGAAACCATAAAACTTATTCATCTGTCAATATGATATAAAGAAAATTATATTCATCTTTACGGTGCAAATAGGGAAAGTAAAAACGATTAGTACGGCTTTCCTCGTCTCATCGTGACTAGATGTTTAGTTTAGGAGTAATGAGAGGAGAATAGAAGGAAAGCACCTCCATTTGGAAGTGCATTTTCATGTAATGGTTTCATCTATGAATTTATTCTTGATGTGCAAGACCGTTCCAGAAAAATTCAATTGTTTGTGCAACAAGATCCTCTAAAGAATTAAATGATTTTTCGTGATTTTTTCCAGTTAATAACATCGACATAAATAATAATGCTGCTAGATGTGTGTTGCACGGTGGAATTTCTTTTTTATCAATCGATTGTTGGATACGATCTTCAATGGCTTGATACATTTTGTCTTCGGCTTCTTTTAACTGGGCCTCATGTTCAGGTGAGAGAGAATGTCGAGCTTCTTTCATAAATAAATTAACATCCATTCCTGATGTCGCACGTAAATGTGCAACCCCTAATTTATGTAATTGCACCTTAAATGGCTCATCTGTGGAAAAGATTTTATTAATGCCACCAGTAATTCTCTCCATTAATTTAACAACAGCATCTGTAAATAGATCATCCTTCGTTTTGTAATGATAATAGACAGTCGCCTTTGTTACATCTGCTCGTTGTGCTACATCGTCCATAGAAATTAGCGGATAGCCTTTTTCTAAAAATAAAAATGTTGCTATTTGTAAGATTGTATCTTTTGTTGACAGTTCATTTGTACTTTTGCGTGGTCGACCTAATTGTCGCTGAGAATTTTCCATTTTACTCACTCCAAGTAAAGATATATAAACATTATTCTATCAATAAAAAGTGAAATCATCAAAGATAGCTATTCGTAATATGTTAATTTATTGTAAATTTATGGTAGTTCGTGAAAATACCGTTTTATGTAAAAAAAATACATGTTCACAATTTATTTAGAAATTGCATAAATGTTGATTTGACAACGTTCTTACGGTATATGGATAGAATTTCCAAAAAATACGTTTAATTTCACTTGATTAATTAACCATCTGGTATATATAATGTTATTTGTATACTGGTTAGTATATATAAAAATAATGTGGAGGTGCAATCGATGAAGACGAAAAGGACTTTCATCATGTTTATTGCTATTATAACTTTTAGTTTATTTCAATTCGTATCACCGAATAGTGAAGCATATGCAGCAACATATGCGGATGGTACATATGATATTTCATTTGAAATGAAAGAAGCGGGGAGTGACAACACATCAATCGCTGATGGATATTTTACAAAACCTGCTAAATTGGTCGTGAAGAATGGCGCGAATTACATTCAATTAACGACAAATGAGAGTGATTGGATTAAATCGATGTCAGGACCAATGGGAAGTGCAACAGATGTAAGTGAAAGTGGAAATACACGTACAGTTCAATTTGAAGTTGGAGATTTATCTAACCCAGTTAATATGAAAATGCATGTAGTTGTACCAGAGGAAATTGCTGGAATGGAATATGATCATAATCATTCTGTTCGTGTAGTTTTTAATGCTGATAATATTCCAGCTGCAACAAATGAAAGTGCGGAAGAAAGTACAGAAGCAAAGGATGAAGTAGAACAAGTAACTGCAGGAGCAGATGATACTGCGGAAAAGAACCCTAAGGCAGATGATACTACGGAAAAGAACCCTAAGACAGGAGATACAACGCCGATTGGTGTATATGTATTTTTATTATTAGCATCCATTGCAGTTTTAGTTATTTATGAAACTCGTTTTGCAAAAAATTAATCATATGATGGAAAGGAAAGTAAAATGAGAAAACCAACGATTATATTTTCAATAGTACTTCTTCTTATGAGCCTATTCAGCCAACAGCCAGTGTTAGCTGAGACTGGAGTGTCAGAGGAAAACACAACACATACAATTGATTATGTAATAAAACATTCTGAGAAAGATGAAATTTCGACGGCAGATAATTTCTTTGGAAAACCAGGAATAATTGTGAAGGAAGATGGTATAAACTATCTAGAAGTAACAATTACGAGTTATAGTATGATTAGTAATCTAAAAGCAAACGAAATAGATGCAACTATTATAAATGAAGATGATAATACAGATATTGCTGTAGTACGCATTCCGGTTGGAAATGATTTATCCGAAGAAGTTTCATTAAGTCTTAAAGTAACTGTGCCTGGTCTATACGATACAACGCATGATGCTCGTTTAGTGATGGATCCAAGTTCATATGATGGCAATGAAGAAACTGAATCCGGAGAAGAAAATGAATCTGGAGAGGAAACTGAGTCCGGAGAGGAAACTGAGTCCGGAGAGGAAACTGAGTCCGGAGAAGAAAATGAATCTGGAGAGGAAACTGAGTCCGGAGAGGAAACTGAATCTGGAGAAGAAACTGAATCTGGAGAGGAAACTGAGTCCGGAGAGGAAACTGAGTCCGGAGAGGAAAATGAATCTGGAGAAGAAACTGAATCTGGAGAAGAAACTGATTCAGAAGAAGAACCTGAACAGCCAGATGAAAATACTGCAATTGAATTAGGGAATGGAATACACTCATTCAATACTGCATTTATTAACTCTAAAAATGGTAATCCATCATCTATGGCTCGTTATTTAGGGGAAGAAACATATGTTGAAGTAAAAGATGGAAAAACGATATTCTATATTTTGATTAACGATAATGAGACGGTAACAAAATTAGAATTGGATGGTAAAGCACCAGTAGAAAAAGGTGTTGATGGTAAGAAAACATTACTAGGTTTTGAAGTAGATGCGCTACAAACAAAAATGGATGGATATGTCGAATATAAAGCTCCATATAATGGAGAAGTTTATTCCGGAAATGCAAATTTTGATATTGAATTAAACGACGAATCAATTAAAAAAGTGAATCAGCTACCAATTGCAACGGAAATGATAGTAGATGAAGAAGAACCTAAGCAACCAGAAGAAACACCAGAACAGCCAGAAGAAAAACCTGAGGCAGAAGATAAAGTATCAACGATTGATTATGTAATTAAGCATGAAACGGAAGATGCACCATCAGCAGCAGATAACTTCTTTAAAAAGCCAGGAAAAATCGTGGAGAAAAATGGAAAATATTTCTTAGAAGTAACAGTAACAAGCTGGAGCATGATCGACAATTTAAAAGCGGATGGTAACAAGATAAAAGTTGTAAAAGAAAATGAAAAAGAAGACGAAGCAGTAATTCAAATTCCGATTTCGAAAGATTTTTCTAAAATTGTCCCGTTAAGCATGAAAGTAACGGTGCCTGGTTTATACGAAACAACACATAAAGCTCGTCTTGTCATGGATGTTGATTCTTTAGAAGAGGTGGACGAGGAAGCGGATGATGAAAACCCTAAGAAACCAGGAGATTCTAATACTCCCCCAAATAATTCAGGGAAAAAGCCAAGCAAGAAACCAGCCAACCAAACTGACGTTGGTGTAAATGCGTATAATATTGACTATACTATTAAACATGCTACAAAAGATGAAGCATCTGTTGCAGATGACTTCTTTAAAAAGCCAGGAACATTACTAGAGAAAAATGGAAAATACTATTTACAAGTAACAGTAACAAACTGGAGTATGATTGATTGGATTGAAGTAGATGGAAAGTCCATTGCGATTGTAAGTGAAAATAAAGCAAAAGATACAGCAGTACTTCAATTTGCTGTGCCAAGTGATTTATCAACAGTTGTTCCTTTAACAATGAAAATTACAGTTCCAGGTTTATATGAAACTGTACATGATGCTCGTCTTGTCATGGATCCTGACAGCATGGAATTAATAGATGGAAAACATGGATACGATGTTGATGAAAACCTTGAAAATAATATAGGAACATCTAATGGAAAAGATGAAGCATCTGCATCTACTGATGATCAAATGGATAAACCAGCATTTGGTAATGCAACAAATATTGGTACACCAACAGATAATGGGACAGATGATGCTCAAATAAACCCTAAAACAGGGGACACGAGCAAAATCATTCTGTACAGCTTATTATTAATTGGATCACTTGCAATGTTAGTGATTCGTATTAGAAAAATTCAGTTTAACGGATAAAGAATCATACAATTAGTATATACATCTTACTAATTGGATTGGATTTTTGCGGGCAAGGCTCTCCCCCACATAAATTGACGGTAGCAAAACGCTTCCGTCAGTACTTTGCCCAAATTAAATGATATGAATTCTTTATTTGCATATAAATGACCCCACTTCTAAACTAGGAGTGGGGTTTAATTTGTTGCTCCTTTATTCAATAATGTTGTTAAGTTGCATAATCCTCCTTCACTTTCGTCATGAAAAATATCATTATTAACAACAGCCTTCTGTATATGTTATGGCATGCTCATAATAAGGTATATGTAATGAAATTCTTCGTGACAATTTTTACTTTCGACCATATTGACATTGAAAGCGCTTTATAATATGTTTGAAATATATAATACTTTATTGGAGGGATGTTTATGGGTGAGATGATTTTTAGTGATCCGTTAAAATTGAATGCCATTCGTTTTGGTGAAAAAGAGGCAATATCATATTTGGATAGACGATTTACATATAAACAGTTGAATGATCGTGTAAATAAATTAGCGCATGCATTGCAGAGTGAAGGGGTGAAAAAAGGGGATAAAGTTGCTTTTATGTTGTTCAATTGCAATGAGCTCGTTGAAACGATGTTCGCCTGCGGTAAAATTGGCGCAATTTTTATCCCGATTAATGCCCGTTTTGTAGGAAGGGAAATTGCACATATCGTGAATAATTCTAAAGCGACATTGCTTATTTATGATATTCGTTTTGAAAGAGAAGTCGTGAAAGCAACAGAGTGGACGAAATCGATTCAAAACTTTGTTTCTGTTGGAGGAAATAGTGCATTAACAAATGTTGAATATGAACAGTGGATTGGACAACAAAAGACGGAAGAACCAACTCCTGATGCTTCTTTAAGGGAAACAGATACGATTTGTTATTTATATACGGGTGGCACGACAGGTTTGCCAAAAGGAGCGGTCAGATCACATAGAAGCTTATATTTAGTTAGCTTATTATTTAGTATTGAATTTGAAATTGGGCGAAATGGAAAAGGATTGGTAGTTGGCCCATTGTTTGGTGCAGCATCTTTGGCTATTACGTTACCGAACTTTTTTGTCGGTAATCCTGTGCATTTACTCGAACGTTTTAATCCAGAAGAGGTTTTACGTAAGATGGATGAGGAGAAAACGACGACGACGTTTTTAGCACCACCTATGTTAGATGCTATTTTTTCGTTACCGGAAGAAATAAGGGAAAAATATGATGTATCAACAATGGAATCGATTATTTCGGTTGGTGCCCCTCTGATGACAGCAACTAAAGAACAGACATTACAATTTTTTCCTGGAATAAAATTAAATGAATTTTATGGTGCATCGGAACATGGTGGATCGACGAATTTATTTCCAGAATACATGGCATTAAAAGATCGTTCAGTCGGTTTACCGATGTTAGGAATGGAAGTAAAAATTGTGGATGAAGCTGGAAATGAAGTGAAACAAGGGGAAGTTGGTGAGATTGTAGTAAAGGGTATTACATTATGTGATGGATATTATGAAAATGAACAAGCAAATGAAGAGGCGTTTCGCGATGGTTGGCTCGGCCTTGGTGATTTAGGAAGACAAGATGAAGAAGGGTTTTATTATTTAGTCGATCGTAAACAAGATATGATTTTATCTGGAGCGTTTAATGTGTATCCAGCAGAACTGGAAGAAGTGTTACATTTACATGATAATGTTGCGGAAGCGGCGGTAATTGGCAAAAATGATGCAAAATGGGGAGAAGTACCAGTCGCAGTGATTCGCTTAAAAGATCCCGAAGCAACGACTGAGGAGGACATTCTTACTTTTTGTCGTGGCAATATGGCTAGCTATAAAATTCCACATGAAGTGATTTTTGTAGAAGAATTGTTGCCTCGCAGTTTACAAGGTAAGGTATTGAAATTTAAATTGAGAGAAACATTTATCGAATAAAAAAGAGAAGGTAATAGGGGAAGGGGCATCTTCTTCTCATAAGATAACCGTACCATGTTAATTATTTAGAATATTATATCCATTTTAAGTGCATAATAAAATAGAAGTATTCTTATGAAAATATAAGATAATAGATTGTTTTATACGCTGAATCCGCTCTCAATCACGATGTTGTTGTATTATGCTCAAATTCTGTGTTTGTGAATCGTGTAAAGGAACGTTAACATTATTTATGGACATAGATTCTTTTGTGCACAGAAGAAATTGTCGTCAAGAAAATCATGAGGAGAATACATAGCATATGAGCAAATTTAAATATCATATAATGACTGTCACAATTATCGCGTTAATCATTCTCGCAGGTTGTGGAAATGAAAATGAAGCCGAGTCTTCAGATGTTAGTAAGGAAATGGATTATACAATTACTGGTTTGGAACCTGGTGCAGGCCAAACAGAAACTAATGAGATAGCAATTGAAACGTATGATAATTTAGAAGGGTGGACCCAAGATTTATCCTCAACAGGTGCCATGTTATCTGCATTAGATGAAGCGATAAAAGCGGAAAAGCCAATTATTATTACCGCTTGGTCTCCACATTATATGTTTGCAAAATGGGACATTAAATATTTAGAGGACCCTGAAGGCGTATATGGAGAAGAAGAGGATGTAATCACAATTGTAAGAGAAGGATTACAAAAGGATGCCCCAGAGGCATATGAAATATTAGATCGTATCACGTTTGAGTTGGAAGATGTTGAAAATGCATTGCTAGATGCTCAAGAGTTAGAAATGGATGAAGTAGCAGATAAATGGGTAGAGGAAAATAAAGATACCATCGCTAATTGGACAGAAGGATTGGATGAAGTATCAGGAGAGTCGTTTGAATTAGTTACAACGCCTTGGGACGATGCATTGTTCTCAGGAAATGTAGCTAAAAAGGTATTAACGGACTTTGGATATGATGTGGAACTAACGCCCGTAGATCCTGCTGTTTTATTTGAAGCTATTGCTACAGGAGAATCTGACGCTTCTTTATCTCCTTGGGTTAGCCAAACACATGGAGAGTTGTATGAACAGTATGAAGGAGAATTTGAAGATTTAGGTCCGAATTTAACAGGAGCTAAAATAGGTTTAGCTGTACCTAGCTATATGGAAATTGATTCATTAACTGATTTAAAACCTAAAAAATAGAAGAGGAAAAAGAGTCTAAATGATGTACCGAACGGACAGAGTTACATTTATTATTTATCTGTTTAGGTGTATATCATGATAGACTCTTTTTTTACTTATATGAAACAAACTAAATTGGATGCACATGTTAATAACATTCTTCGATCTGGTTATTTTCATGTATAATAAAAGATACTGAGGTGATACAAATGTCAGAAAAGATGTCTGGTGAAAAAAGACGTACATTTATCGTAAATCAATTGAAAAGGACGAAAAAGGCTTATACAGGTAGACAATTAGCTGAAATGACGAATGTAAGTAGGCAAGTGATCGTTACAGATATTGCCTTATTAAGAACAGCGGATGAACCAATTATTGCAACGAACCGAGGGTATATGTATTTACAGGAAAATGAACAGGAAACATTTAAAAAAGTGGTTGCTTGTCAACATCGCCCAGAAGATACAGCAGACGAACTAAACATTATAGTAGATAATGGTGTGAAAGTGTTAAATGTGATAGTCGAACATCCGATTTATGGTGAAATGACAGGTAGTTTGCAAATTGAAAGTAGATTTGATGTGAAACGATTTATCGAAGCGTTACAGGAAGAACAGTCGACTCTTTTATCTGTTTTAACTGATGGGATTCATTTACATACACTAGAAGCAGACACAGAAGAAAAATTGGAAGTGGCGATTCATGCATTACGTCATGCGGGATATTTATACGAAGCATAATAGAAAAGGGGTAAACGAAAATGTTTACCCCTTTGTTCACTATAATCCCATAATATGATATCCAGAATCTACATGGATAACTTCGCCGGTAATTCCTCTTGATAAATCACTTACTAAGAACATTGTTGCATCTCCTACTTCCTCTTGGTCAACATTTCTACGTAAAGGAGCTCTCTCTTCAATAACAGAGTGGATCTCATTTAAACCGGAAACCCCTTTAGCTGATAATGTACGAATCGGGCCAGCTGAAATAGCATTAACACGGATGTTGTTTTTACCTACATCTTCCGCTAAGTAACGGACACTTGCTTCTAATGAAGCTTTCGCAACTCCCATTACATTATAATTTTTCACAACTCGCTCTGAACCTAAGTATGATTGTGTAACAATACTGCCACCTTCTGTCATATATTTACGTGCCGCATTTGTTACAGTTACTAAAGAATACGCACTAATTTCTTGTGCAAGTATAAATCCATCTCGAGTTGTGTTTGCATATTCACCTTTTAATTCTTCCGAGTTTGCAAACGCAACAGAGTGAATAACACCATGGATTACACCAATTTTTTCTCCAATTTCATCAAAAGCTTGTCCAATACTTTCATCACTTGCAACATCACATGTTACAAGCAAAGCTGGTTGTATGTTATTTTCTTCTAATAATTTTTCTAATTTTTTCTTAGATCGTTCTTGTCTATTGGTAAAAATTAAATTTGCGCCTTCCCGATGTAAGGATTTTGCAATTCCCCATGCGATGCTTCGTTGGTTTGCAACTCCCATTACAACAATGTTCTTTCCATTTAATAAGCCTGACATATAGGCACCTCCATCGAAATATGTACTTTCTATATTATACTTAATAGAAGGAGGGGAACACAATGTAAAAGATAAAAAATATATGAACAGAAGTGGAAAGGAAAGTTTTCAGGAAAATATTCAATTTATTTGACGATTAATCTAATATATACTACTATATGATTGTCCAAGTAATTTCACGAGTTTTTATCATGGAAAAAGTTAAGTTAAAAATTTTTCATCAAAAAGATAGGTAAAATACTTTACAAAAATAGAAATGTTCTCTATAATAAAAAATGTTGACTGTCAAAAAGGCGATGCAACATATACATAAGTAAGGCCCCTTGGTCAAGCGGTTAAGACACCGCCCTTTCACGGCGGTAACACGGGTTCGAGTCCCGTAGGGGTCACCATCATGCCGGCCTAGCTCAATTGGTAGAGCAACTGACTTGTAATCAGTAGGTTGGGGGTTCAAGTCCTCTGGCCGGCATTTTTCTAATGAAAAAAATATTGGAGGGGTAGCGAAGTGGCTAAACGCGGCGGACTGTAAATCCGCTCCCATCGGGTTCGGCAGTTCGAATCTGCCCCCCTCCACCATGGATATTGGGCTATAGCCAAGCGGTAAGGCAACGGATTTTGGTTCCGTCATTCCTAGGTTCGAATCCTAGTAGCCCAGCCAATTATGACAATTATAAGTTATAAATATAGATAAAATAAACAAGGGAGGTTTTTAAACTTACCTTGTTTATTTTTGTTTTGAGGACTTATTTCAATGAATCTTATGAAAATGTATCGTATTTTTTGAAGAAAAAGCAAGATATATAGGAAATTTATAAGTAGTTTTGATATAATGAAATGCAGGATTTGTTCGGAAAATAATAAATGAAGAAAAATGAACATAATTTTTAGTTAAGGGTGAATGAAATGAATATTTCTTCTAGAATTCCTGGTTTTTACAAAATGACTGTAGAGGAACGAAAAGAACATATTAGTACAATATTTCAACTAGATGATGCAGCGAAATCACAGTTGAATGATAGGGTAAATTTGCCGGAAAATATTGCAGACAAAATGATCGAAAATGTTATTGGAACCTTTTCGTTACCTTTAGGATTAGGGTTGAACTTTTTAATTGATGGGAAAGATTATGTCATCCCAATGGCAGTGGAAGAACCATCGATTATCGCTTCAGCTAGTTATATTGCGAAAATTGTACGTGAGGCTGGTGGATTTAAAACAGAAGCGACAGATCGAATTATGATAGGGCAGATTCAGGTCGTCGGCAGTCCGGATTTTGAAAAAGCGAAACAAGCCGTATTAGATCAAAAAGAAATGCTTATTAATGCAGCGAATGATGCGTATCCTAGCTTAGTTGCTCGTGGTGGTGGAGCGGTTGATTTAGATGTTCGTATTATTAATGAAGATGGTTCAAAATATACGAAAATGCTTGTAGTTCATATTTACGTAAATACGTGTGATGCAATGGGAGCAAACATCATTAATACAATGGCAGAATCACTTGCACCTGTTGTGGAGCATTTAACGGAAGGGAAAGTATATTTACGAATTTTATCGAATTTTGCTGATCAATGTTTAGCAAAAGCGACATGTGTTATTCCACCGCATCTGTTAGAAACAGACGGGTTTACAGGAGAAGAAGTACGTGATGGTATCATATTAGCGTATGAATTTGCGGCGTCTGATCCGTATCGTGCGGTCACACATAATAAAGGGATTATGAATGGGATTGACCCTGTTGTCATTGCGACGGGGAATGATTGGCGTGCCATTGAAGCTGGGGCACATGCATATGCCGCAAGAGATGGTCAATATAGTTCGATGACAAAGTGGTCTGTAGATGAAAAGGGCAATCTAGTTGGAGAACTTGAATTACCTATGTCATTAGGAATTGTCGGTGGTGCGAGTCGAGTACATCCAATGGCACAAGTAGTTTACGATATTTTACGTGTGGAATCTGCCGAAGAACTTGCACGTATTATCGTAACGGTTGGACTAGCCCAAAACTTAGGGGCTATTAAAGCTCTTGCGACAGATGGTATTCAAAAAGGACATATGCGTCTTCATTCTCGTTCGGTAGCGGTTGCTGCAGGTGCTACTGGGGAATTAGTAGATGTTATTGCAGAAAAGTTAGTAGAAGCGAAAGAAATACGAGTTGGCTATGCAGAGCAACTACTGGAAGAGTATAAAAAATGAATGTGGAAATGATACTTATGTCAGAAAATAGAGCTATTGGAGTAGCAAGTAGTAAATTAATATTAGTAGGCGAGCATGCTGTTGTTCATGGGCAACCAGCGATTGCTTTGCCATTTCCTTTAATTAAGGTCGAATCGAGTGTACAGGAAATAGAAGGACCAATTCGTTTGGAGAGTGAATTGTATAACGGCCTTTTAGATGAAGCGCCAAAGCCTTTATCGGGCATTGTACAAACGATAAAGGAAACATTAATTTGTTTACAGGTTCCGGCAGAAAATTTACTGATTCAAATACACTCTACGATACCTCCTGGGAAAGGATTAGGTTCTAGTGCCTCTGTTGCCATTGCCATTATAAGGTCATTGTTTCATTATACAAATACGTCCTATACAAATGAACAACTATTAAAATTAGCAAATATTGCTGAAACGTACGCACATGGAGCGCCGAGTGGAATTGATTCCATTACCATTACATCATCGAGCCCTGTTTGGTATCAAAAGGGAGCATCCATTGATTATATTGAGCCAAAAGGGACGTTTTATTTCGTTGTTGCAGATACAGGAATGATGGCAGATACAAAATCGTCTGTAGCAAATGTAAAGGAACTTTTGAAAACAGCGCCTGAAAAAATGTATGGGGCTGTGGAACGTATTGGTGAAATAACGTATCAAGTTCGTGAAGCATTAGAAAAGTCTAGTAAAAAGGTCCTCGGTTATTTATTAAACGAGGCACAACATGAATTAGAATTATTAGGCGTAAGTAATGAAAGTTTAGAAAGGTTAATCAAGTTTGCTCGAAAAGAAGGAGCACTTGGTGCAAAATTGACTGGGGCTGGAAAAGGTGGTTGTATGATTGCCTTGGCACAAAATGAATTACATTCAAAACAATTAAGTGAAAAGCTAAAACAATTTGGGGCACAAGCTGTTTGGCCTTTCGTCCTTAAAAATGAACATATCGAATAATAATGAAGGAAATCGTCTGCCCGGTTTCCTATTTGTCTGTATAAAACAAATATGTAAAGGGGTATGAACATGAAGGGAACAGCGAAAGCACATACGAATATTGCATTAATTAAATATTGGGGAAAACGAAATGAGAAGTTAATTTTACCGACAAATAGTAGCTTATCCGTTACATTAGATGGGTTACATACGGAAACAACCGTTCAATTCCGGGAAGATTTACAAGAGGATGTATTTGTTTTAGATAATAAAGAAGTAACAGGTGTAGCATATGATCGTGTTACCAACTATTTAGATTTATTTCGTCATTATGCGAATAAACAAGGGGTATTTGCTGAAGTGACTTCCACGAATAATGTTCCAACAGCGGCCGGCTTTGCCTCAAGTGCATCAGGATTTGCTGCATTGGCTGGAGCAACGTCAAAAGCGCTTGATTTACAGTTGTCTGATGAGGATTTATCACGTTTTACACGTCAGGGATCTGGTTCAGCTTGTCGTTCTATTTATGGTGGATTTGTAGAGTGGCAAATGGGGGAACGTGATGATGGACAAGATTCATTTGCAGTACAAGTTGCGCCACAGGACCATTGGGATATTCGAGTAGCGGCGGTTGTGTTAACGGCAGAGGAAAAGGATGTTTCGAGTCGAGTAGGGATGAGAAGGACTGTGGAAACATCGGTGTTTTATGATGGTTGGTTACAAAGTTTACCAAAAGATATGGAGACAATTAAAGAAGGAATTCGGGATAAAGATTTTGAAATGGTTGGTAAAGTAGCAGAAGCGAATTGTTTAAAAATGCATGCGACAACATTTGGAGCGACACCTCCATTTACGTATTGGCAGGATACGACAATGTCTTTAATGCAAACTGTACAAAATTTACGTAAAAAGGAGATTCCTGCATATTTTACCATTGATGCAGGTCCGAATGTAAAAGTAATCTATTTACCAGAATACGAAAAAGAAGTGTTGCGTACATTAGAAGCTGCACGAGGTGTAGAAAAAGTTATTGTAAGTAAAGTAGGGGCAGGTATTTCGTATAAATAAGGAGGCAGCACATTAATGGAACAGGTGATAAAAATAAAGGTACCAGGTAAATTAATGGTTGCTGGAGAATTTGCTGTATTAGAAAAACATCATCCATTAATTGTGATGGCTGTCGATCGTTTTGTAGAGACGACGATTGAAAAAACTCCGATTAGTCGTGTTTGTTTACCAGATGTAGAAGTACCTTCTGCAACATGGGATTTTTTAAAAAAGAAAGTGCATATTCATCATCCGAGTAGACGCATGTCCTTTGTGAATGATGCAATGTCTTATACGTTAAGATATTTAAAAGAACAAAACATCGAAATTGAGCCATTTACAATCACTGTACATAGTGAGCTCGATGATAAAAAGACAGGAGTAAAATTTGGCTTAGGTTCAAGTGCGGCAGTTGTTACTTCTGTCGTAAGAGCGATTTTGCAACTATTTCTTGGAGATAAAGCAACAGATGAACTCGTATTTAAATTAGCGTCTATTTCTCATGTGAAAACTCAAGGCAATGGTTCTGGTGCAGATATTGCTGCATCGACATATAGTGGTGTCCTTTTATACACTTCTTTCCAAGCAGAATGGCTTTTACATCAATTTCGAAAAACGCGCTCGATAACAGAGTTGATTGAAAAGGATTGGGAATATTTATCGATTAAACAGATGAAATTCCCAACATCGATTCAACTGGCTGTCGGTTGGACGGGAAAAGCCGCGTCAACAAAAAGCTTAGTAAAAGAAGTGAAAAAAATGGATGATCGATCCGTTTATGAAGCATTTTTAGCAAAAAGTAAAACAGCTGTATTGTCGATGGTGGAAGGAATGGAAAAAGAGGATGCCGCAAAATTTTTAAAAGGTATCGAACAAAATCGTATTGCTTTAGCGGAAATGGGCCATATCGCAGAGGTACCAATCGAAACGGAAAAACTCCGTAAATTGCGAGATGAAGCAGTAAAACTTGGTGGTGCCGGAAAATTATCTGGTGCAGGGGGAGGAGATTGTGGCATAGCCTTCTTACCACTTGATAAAGATGTTTTCCAATTGTATAAAGCTTGGGAGCAATGGGATATCAAACCTTTAACATTGAATGTTTATGAACGTTCTGAATAAATATACAAATTTTTGTTGAGTTGAGTCAACCTCCTCGCTTCATATAAAATAAAATTATATATGAAGCGAGGGGGTTATTTTAATGAACCGAAATATCTCTATTATTGGGGTACCGATGGATTTAGGCCAATTAAAACGCGGGGTCGATATGGGTCCTCAAGCAATTCGTTATGCAGGTGTATTAGAAAAGTTGCAAACCTTGCAATATGATGTACATGATTTTGGTGATATAAAAATAGCGGATGTAGCAAACGAAGATAGTTCTGCAGTGGAAAATGTACACAATTTAACCGCTGTAAAAAAAGTAAATGAAGCATTAGCAAATACCGTAGATAAAACGATCGAACGAGGCGAATTTCCGCTTATATTTGGTGGAGACCATAGTATCGCAATTGGATCACTTGCTGGCATTGCGAAACACTATGATAATATTGGTGTCCTTTGGTTTGATGCACATGGTGATATGAATACAGATAAAACCTCTCCATCTGGGAATATTCATGGTATGTCTTTAGCGGCGAGTTTAGGGCATGGTCATCCTTCCCTCATTCATTTATTGAAAGCGGAAACAAAAGTACAACCTGAAAATGTTGTTTTAATTGGTGTGCGTGAATTAGACCGAGGCGAAATAGATTTGTTACGCCAGTTAAATGTGAAGGTGTTTACAATGCATGAAGTGGATACAATGGGTATGAAAGCTGTAATGGATGAAGCATTACAATATTTACAAGAACGAACAGATAAGATTCATGTTAGTTTTGACTTAGATGTATTAGATCCATCAGAAGCACCAGGTGTGGGAACTCCTGTAATAGGAGGAATAACGTATCGGGAAGCACATGTTGCATTAGAGCTTCTAGCAAAAACGAACGTTGTTACTTCAGCCGAATTTGTAGAAGTGAACCCTATTTTAGACGTTCGAAATAAAACAGCAGAATTAACGGTTGCTTTAATAGGCTCTTTATTTGGGGAAACTTTATTTTAATTTTCAAGCTCGCTTAAGAAGAACGAATAGCAATGTCATTTGATGCAAGTTGCAAGAATATCGGGTAAAGTTGCAAGAATATCGGTCGAAGTTGCAAGAATACTGTGCGAAGTTGCAAGAATACTGTGCGAAGTTGCAAGAATGCCGGTCGAAGTTGCAAGAATACCGGTCGAAGTTGCAAGAATGCCGGTCGAAGTTGCAAGAATACCGGGTAAAGTTGCAAAAATACGACCCAAAGTTGCAAGAAAGAAAAATCAGGTGCAACAATGTATAGATGATGAAAATGTTTTCAACCATGATTAGATACATGGTGCATAGATTATGGTATAATATACGATATATTATTTGGCTATAAAAAGGAAGTGTCGACATGCTAGCGGATGGACTCGATCTTATCAATATTTTAAGAATTGGCGTAGATATCGCTATCGTCTGGTATGTTTTATATAAATTAATTATGATTATTAGAGGAACGAAGGCAATCCAACTATTAAAAGGAATTGTTGTAGTGATCGTCATTTGGACATTAAGTATTTTATTTAATTTACAAACGATTCAATGGATAACGAACCAAGCTATTTTATGGGGATTCCTCGTCATCATTATTTTATTCCAACCAGAATTACGTAGAGCGTTAGAACAGTTAGGACGTGGAAGTATTTTTTCTAGAAGTACACGTTCAGAAGAAGAAGTAATCGAACAAACGATTAAGGCTATCGTTGCTTCTTGTTTGTACATGGCGAAACGACGTATTGGAGCATTAATAACAATTGAATTAGAAACAGGTACGGGGGAGTATGCAGAAACTGGAATCCCGATTAATGGTAATTTAACGAATCAATTATTAACGAATATTTTTACACCAAACACACCATTGCATGATGGTGCGGTTATTATTAAAGAGAATGAAATTGTAGCTGCAGCATGTTACTTACCACTTTCTGAAAGTGCGACAATTTCTAAAGACCTTGGAACACGTCATAGAGCGGCCTTAGGAATTAGTGAAGTAACAGACGCATTAACGATCATCGTATCCGAAGAAACTGGTGCGATTTCTTGCACACAGCATGGGGAATTATACCGAGATATTGACGAAGATCGTTTGCGTTCAATTTTAGAAAGAAACTTAACACAAACAATGAAGAGCCCTGAATCAAAGGCATTTAATTGGAGGGCGAAAAGGAATGGATAAATTATTTCAAAGCAAATGGTTTATAAGGGTTATTTCTCTCGTACTAGCAATAATATTGTATTTATTCGTAACCGTTGAAACAAATCCAGGTCAAAATGAATCACGAATTGATACAATGGGTTCTAAGGAAACAGAAGTGATAGATGAAGTACCTTTAGAAATCAAAATTGACGCTGAAAATTATGTTGTAAGTGGTGTGCCTGAACATGTGAAAGTATCGCTAGAAGGTAAGACGAGTGTTCTAACTCCAATTGTTCGACAGCAGTCATTTACAGTATTTGTTGATTTACGTGAATTAGAAGAAGGCTCTCATACGGTTGAGGTCGAATACGATAATATACCGAAAGAAGTAAATGCCTATATTGAACCGAAAACAATCGATGTTCAAATTGAAAAACGGGCAATGCAAGAGTTTTCAGTTGATGTTGATATTACGAATTTGGATAAATTACCTGTTGGTTATGAATTAGGGGAGCCATCCGTTGCTCCTGAAACTGTCACGATTGTTAGCTCACAAGATGTTATTGAACAAATCGCCATGGTGAAGGTGTTTGTGGATGTAACAGATTTAAGGGAATCAATTCGTAATAAGGAGTTACCAATCATTGTATATGACGCACAAGGGAATGATTTAAATGTTCGGGTAGAACCATCGAGTGTAACAGTATCAATGGAAGTCGATCGTCCAAGTAAAAAAGTTCCACTCGATGTAAAAACGAAAGGAAAACTACCGGACAAGTTCGAAATAGATAAAAAAGAAGCAGTAGAAGAAATTGAGATTTTCGGTCGCCGTGATGTTTTAGAAGAAGTAAAAGAGATATCGACGGAGGAGATAGACTTAAGTAAAATCGAAAGCTCCGGAGTCATTGAGGTACCTCTGAATCTACCTGAAGATATTGCGGTGAATGATGAAAAAATAAAAGTGGACATTGCACTGAAGGAATCAAAAGTATTTAAGGAAATTCCAATCGAAATTATAGGTGAAGGGGATCGCGAGGTAGCGTTAAAGAACCCAGAAGATGGCACAATTAGTGTTACAGCTGTTGGATTAGATACTTTAATGAAAGACTTGGAAGAATCGGAAATTACCGCATCAATTGATGTCGCAAATGCCGACAGTGATAAGGAATCAACAGTTAATATTTCGATTGAAGGACCAAAAGAATTTGAGTTTGATGCTGAACCAAAAAAAGTTACAGTTGAAGTGAATGAATAGTACGAATTTGCATGATTGAATTAAAGGAGAGGTAAAGTTGGGTAAATATTTTGGAACAGATGGTGTAAGAGGTGTAGCAAATGAAACATTAACACCGGAAATAGCCTATAAATTAGGGAGAATTAGTGGATATCTATTTAAAAAAGAAGATAGAAAGCCAAAGGTATTAATTGGTTTAGACACACGTGTTTCTGGTCCGATGTTAGAAGGGGCACTTATTGCAGGTCTTTTGTCTATTGGAGCAGAAGTAATGAGATTAGGCGTTATTTCAACACCAGGAGTTGCTTATTTAACAAAAGCAACGAATGCTGAAATGGGAATTATGATTTCCGCATCTCACAATCCATTTGGCGATAATGGTATTAAAATCTTTGGTCCAAGTGGATATAAATTATCAGATGAACAAGAATCTGAAATAGAATCATTAATGGACGAAGAAGATACATTGCCACGTCCAACTGGTGATAACATTGGGACAGTGAGCAACTATTTTGAAGGTTCACAAAAATACCTTTCATACTTACAAGAGACAGTTGACCATGAATTCACAGATATGTATGTTGGATTAGATTGCGCAAATGGTGCAACATCAAGCCTTGCAGCACATTTATTTGCTGATTTAGATGCAGAGCTATTTACAATTGGAAATTCACCAAATGGTACGAATATCAATGACGGATATGGTTCGAATGCGACAGAAAACTTACAAGCGTTAGTAAAAGAAAAAGAGTTAGACATTGGACTCGCATTTGATGGAGACGGAGATCGCTTAATTGCGGTTGATGAAAATGGGGAAGTTGTAAATGGAGATCAAGTAATGTATATTTGTGCGAAACATTTACATGAAAAAGGTGCATTGAAAAATGCGACTGTTGTGGCAACGGTGATGAGTAACCTAGGGCTTCATCGTGCATTAGAAAAATTAGGTGTCCAAGTTGTAACATCTAATGTTGGAGACCGTTATGTTATGGAGAAAATGGTCGAAGAAGGACATAACTTCGGTGGAGAGCAATCCGGTCACGTTATTTTCTTAGATCATAGTACAACGGGTGACGGAATGTTGACGGCCATTCAACTAGTTAATATTATGAAAGAAACTGGTAAACGTCTGTCTGAATTAGCAGCAGAAATGCCTATTTTCCCACAAGTATTAGAAAATGTAGAAGTAACAGATAAACATGTTGTATTAAATAGTGATGAGGTTTATGCTGAAATCGATGCGGTCGAACAAGCTTTAGGCTCGAATGGTAGAGTGCTCGTTCGTCCTTCAGGAACAGAACCTTTAATTCGAGTAATGGTGGAAGCTGAAACAGAAGATGCATGTGAAACATACGTACAACAAATTATAGATAAAATTAAAGCATTAGGATTTTAATAAAAGTGGGGCATAAGTTGGGATAATGTCTTTGGACATGTATACCCTTTACTTATGTCTTAACTTTTTTTAGAGGTACAATGTGTGAAATAGAGGTGGGCATAAATGGAGTTAGATATTAAAAAAATACATGCGAATCCTCCGTATGGGATGATCGCCATTTTGTTTATTGGTGCTTTTGCAGCATTATTAAACAATACATTATTAAACATTGCCCTTCCGACGATTATGGTGGAATTTGATGTATCACCTGCAAAGGTGCAATAGGTAACGACGAGTTATATGCTTGTCAATGGAATTTTAATTCCAGCAAGTGCCTTTTTAATTCAAAGGTTTTCAAATCGAAAAATATTTCTAACTGCAATGTCATTATTTACATTAGGAACATTTATTGCGATGATTTCTCCAAGCTTTTCTATTTTAGTGCTTGGGAGAATGTTACAAGCAAGTGGTTCTGGGATGATGATGCCACTATTAATGAATATTATTTTGATTGTATTTCCAATTGAAAAACGTGGAACAGCGATGGGCTTTTTCGGGCTTGTAATGTTTGTTGCACCAGCAATTGGTCCAACTTTATCTGGTTGGATTGTCGAGCATTATTCTTGGAGAATTTTGTTCGCAATCATTTTACCGTTTGGAATGATCGCACTTATTTATGCATTATTCCGTTTAAAAAATGTAACGCCAATCAAAGATATGACGTTAGATGTTCTATCACTCGTTTTATCTAGTATCGCTTTTGGTGGGTTATTGTACGGATTTAGTTCTGTCGGTGATTTAGGATGGAATCATTATCTCGTTTATGTACCGATTGCCGTAGGGACGATGACGTTATTTTTATTTGTCCGTAGACAGTTTACATTACGTGAGCCAATGTTAGACTTTCGTATTTATCGATTTCCAATGTTTGCTTTATCTTCTGTTATTTCGGTCGTTATCTCCGCTTCCATGTTTTCAGGGATGATTTTAACTCCTTTATATGTGCAAGAAGTTAGAGGAATTTCTCCGTTTCATTCTGGTATACTGATGTTGCCAGGTGCAATCATTATGGGGTTAATGTCCCCGATTACTGGTCGTTTGTTCGATAAATTTGGGGCGCGAATTTTAGCGTTAATCGGGTTAACGGTGATGGTGATCACTACATTTCTATTAAGTTTTCTAACGATGGAAGATAGTTATTTTTATTTAATGACGATTTATACAGTGCGTATGTTTGGGATGTCTCTTGTAATGATGCCTGTCATGACGAATGGGTTAAATGAAATTCCGATGGAGGCAAATCCACATGGTACGGCAATTAATAATACGTTACAACAAGTGTCAGGTGCTATCGGTACAGCATTTTTATTAACGATTATGACCACAAAATCAAAAAGTGCTGGTTTAGAACTAGCAGATAAGATTGCATCTGGGAAAGTGATGCCAGATGCGTCTTTAGAACATTTAGCGATGTTAGAAGGAATTAACCATGCATTTTTCATATCAACCATTTTGGCGTCTGTTGCACTAGTTTTAGCGCTTTTTATTAAGAAACCAATTCCTTATGAGAATAAAATAAAAGGAAGTATGTAAAAGAGGGATAAAAGAATGATATATTATATTGCAGGATATGTTTTAAAAGTAATTTTATCGATTTTTGGTGGCCCAATTAAAGTGTTCGGAAAAGAGAAATTACCTAAAAAAGATGGTTATGTCATTGCGTGTACACATACAGGATGGGTGGATATTTTATGGTTAGGGATTTCTATTCTACCACTGAAAATAAATTATATGGCGAAGAAGGAATTATTCGAGTCGAAAGGGTTAAAGTGGTTAATGGAACAATTAAATGCATTTCCAGTAGATCGAGAAAACCCGGGACCTAGTTCCATTAAGACACCGATGCGTTTAATTAAAGACGGGAAAATTGTCGGTATATTTCCGAGTGGAACTCGCTCGAGTGAAGATGTACCATTAAAACGTGGGGCAGTGACGATTGCAAGTTATGCAAAGTCTCCAATTATTCCAGCTGCATATGTAGGACCGAATAATTTTAAAGAGTTATTTCGTTTTAAACGTGCAAAAATTGCCTTTGGAGAGCCGATTCATTTAAGAAAAGATGTGCCTAAAAAAGAGGCATTAGATTATTTAATGGAAGATTTAAACAAAGCGATGAAAGATTTACAAGAAGGGTTAGAGTAGATATTATTTTTCATAAAATTCGTAATATATGGTATAATTTTGTTGTAATCATAATACATAGAGGATGGTGCTTTCATGTTAAAAAGGTTAGTAACATTCGGTGCAATGTTCGCTTTAATAGTGAGTTTCATTGTACCTACAACAGCTGTATTTGCAAATGAAGAAAATGTTGAAAATAATGAAGCAGTCAACGAACAAGCTGAAGATGCAGAAACAAACGCAGAAACAAATGAGGAAACGAATGATGAAGCGGAATCATCGAATGATGGTGCAGAAACAAATGAAAAAAATGCTGAAAACGAAGATGCTGCACCAGCAGAAACACAAGAAACGAACTTAATTTACTGGATTGTAATTGGGTATGTGTTCGTTTTATCTGTAGGACTATATGCATTTACAGAAGGTACGAAAAAAGGTGAATAATAAGGAATAACGTGTTAGAAAAATCTAGCATAAATGGGAAGGGATTTCAGTTCAATTTAATACTGAAATCCCTTTTTATATTAAAAAATAAAAGAATTATAGGATGTTCACGTAAATGTCAAAATAAAGATACATGTTTGAAATGATGGAACAATGGTATGGTGAAAAGGAGAAATATAATAACAGGTAATTTTTAAAGGAATGGGATATCTACTACTAATAAAAAATATTGTTATCGCCATCTCGAATTTATAAGTTCAGTTTGGTACAATAAAATAAAAGCAAAGCGGGGTTTTATGATGGAATGGTTCCAAATGTATCAATGGGAAGTTTTTATTTTCCTAGAAATAGCCTCATGGATTTTTTTGTTTCTATTTTTATTGTTACGTTATGCGTTTGATCGAGTGAAAATAGGGCAAATTTTTCTCTTATTATTTTTATTGTTTATTCTATTGGAAGGAATTCTTGCCTTCATAAACTATCAACAAACAGGGGAAATCGAGACATTTCAAATCGTTGTATGCATTTTTATTATATATGCTTGTACGTTTGGAATCAGTGATTTTAAAAAACTGGACCGTTATATTAAACAAAAAGTAGGAAAATGGCGTAAAGTGGATTTGCTCACTGAAAAAGATAGAGCAATAATGGAAAAACAACAAAACCCTACATATATTGCACGTCGTTACCGTTTATGGTGGTATATGCACACAATCGTATTAATTATTGCGAACATTATTTTTTGGCAATTATATGGGGATAAGGCGACACACTTTTTATCGTATATACAAGATTGGTCTTGGTTTGAACAAGAGACGATTCATCATGCGCCATATAAACACGAAATGGTCATGAATATTGTTCGTTTATGGCTCGTTATCTATGTGGTGGATACGATAATCGCGTGGTCGTATACATTTTTTCCGAATAAAGAGAAAGGGGAATAAGGGAAGATGATTCGAACAGCAATTCCAGTACATGAAGCAATTGAAAAGGTATTAGCACATACAACACAATTACATAGTGAAACTGTCAAACTTGAGGATGCATATGGGAGGGTATTGCGCGCACCGATCATTGCGAGTCATCCAGTTCCCCCATTTGATCGGTCTGCATATGACGGGTATGCCGTTCGCTCAGAAGATACAGCACACGCAACGAAAACGAATAAGGTTGCATTTAAAAAAATTGGTGATATTGGTGCAGGTTATGTCGGAACAAAAAAACTACAACCTTTTGAAGCGTATCGAATCATGACAGGGGCAAAATTACCTGAAGGCGCCGATGCGATTATCATGTTAGAGCATACAGAAACGACAGATGACGGTTTTACAATAGATACACCTATTACGTATCATCAAAACATTTCTTTTACAGGTGAAGATGCTAAGGAAGGAGAAGTGCTCATAGAGGCAGGGGATATAATTCATCCTGGTACGAGCGCATTATTAGCAACATTTGGCTATGCAAATGTCGAAGTTGGAAAAAAACCTCGTGTTAGTATTTTATCGACGGGCACGGAGTTATTAGATGTCGATGAACCGTTACAAGAAGGAAAAATTCGAAATTCAAATGGTCCCATGCTAGAAGCACAGCTCAAACGAATGGGCATTCAAGCGACTTCTTACGGGATGTCAGAGGATAACTTAGATGCGTGTACAAAAATAGTAGAAGAAGCATTAGAAAAATCTGACGTCGTAATGACGACAGGAGGTGTGTCAGTAGGGGATTATGATTATTTACCGCAAATTTATGAACGTTTAGGTGCGACAGTGTTATTTGATAAAATTATGATGCGACCGGGAAGTGTGACAACGGTTGCTGTACTTGACGATAAATTATTGTTTGGCCTTTCAGGAAATCCATCTGCATGTTTTACTGGCTTTGAACTATACGCTCGTCCAGCTTTATTAAAGATGATGGGGGCTACAAAATTATTTTTACCGACGATGAAAGCATCTTTAGGGGAAGACTTTACAAAGGCCAATCCGTTCACACGATTTATTCGCGCATCTTGGGAAATTCAAAACGGAAAAATCGTTGCTTCACCTGCTGGTTTTAATAAATCAAATGCTGTTTCATCGATTGCTAGAGGAAACTGTATCATCGTTTTACCTAGTGGTTCTGAAGGCTATGTAAAAGGCGCAGAAATTGATGTATTATTATTAGGACAAGAACAGGGTGTTGCACAATGGATACTGTAAAGATATTACATGTAGTCGGATATAAAAATAGTGGGAAAACGACATTAATGAAAAACTGGATTTCATATTTAAAGGAATCAGGTTATAAAGTAGCGGCAATTAAACATCATGGCCATGGAGCAAAACTCGCGATGCCAGACGAAGCGAAAGATTCCATGCAATATATTGCACATGGTGCGGATATGTCACTTGTTAGTGGGGGCGGTTATACACAGCAAATTATGCAAAAAGAATCTTCTTATAAGGAATTAATTGCCCTTGCAAAACGGGATGAACCAGATATTATTTTAGTGGAAGGATTTAAAGAAGAACAAGGAAAGAAAGTGGTGCTTGCTACAGAAGAAGAATGGGAAACATTACAACAACTCGATGGAATTGTGCTTGTTGTAGGCGATGTAGCAACAGATCGATATGAAACGATTGCTTCCCGTACATTCGAAGACCGTTTAAATAGTTGGTTACGTAGTTGGTTAAGAGAAGCTTTTTGATTTGAGGGATATGTATATGGCACAAGAACGTCTTATCGGTATATTGTTAGCTGGAGGATTGTCTAGTCGGTATGGAGAACCGAAAGCTTTTGCAACGTGGAAAAATAAATATTTTTATACATGGTCCTATGATATTTTACATGATGTTTGTGAGGAGGTCATCGTTGTAACGCGAGAAGAGTTACAACCATTATTTCCTAAACATATCATTACTATAACGGATGTAGAGCCGTTTGTTGGTTGTGGGCCACTTGCTGGTATTTATAGTGCGATGGAAGTGTCAGAAGGGGACCGATATGTAGTTTTACCTTGTGATATGCCGTTAATGAAGAAAGATGTCATTAAAAAACTTATTGAAAAACATAAAAAAGGTGTTACAGTAGTACAAACAGATTATTATATTCAACCGCTCGTTTCTATTTGGGACAGATCGATGAAACAACGGATTTATGAAGCGCTCATGCAAAAACAATATAAAATAAGAACCGTACTAAAAGAGCCATATGTACATATGGTACAAGGAAAGGCATTAACCGATGAAGCACATATATTTTCCAATATTAATACGAAGGAAGAAGAGAGGAGGTTGGAAGTATGGAACCGATTGTAGACAAATTTGGTCGGCCCATTCGTGATTTACGTATTTCGGTGACAGACCGGTGTAATTTTCGATGCACATATTGTATGCCGAAGGAAATATTTGGGGATGATTACGCATTTTTACCGAAAGAGGAGTTATTAACATTCGAAGAAATTATCCGTTTAAGTGAATTATTTGCATCGCTAGGTGTAGAAAAATTACGATTAACTGGTGGAGAACCTTTACTTCGCCAAGACTTACCAAACTTAATCAAAAAATTACACGCGATTGAAGGAATTCATGATATCGGATTAACGACGAACGCAGTGATGCTTGGAAAACATGCCCAGCCTTTATTTGATGCAGGATTACGTCGTCTTAACATTAGTTTAGATGCATTATCAAAAAAGGTTTTTGGTAAAATGAATGGGCGTGGAACGACTCCAGATATCGTATTAAAAAATATTGATCTTGCCAAAGAAATTGGTTTCGAAATCAAAGTAAATATGGTCGTTCAAAAAGGGGTCAACGAACGAGAAATAATCCCGATGGCTACTTATTTTAAAGAACGAGGAATTACTTTACGATATATTGAATTTATGGATGTTGGAAATGACAATGCATGGAGTTTTGAACGTGTCGTTTCTAAAAAGGAAATATACGATATGCTTAACGAAAATTTTGATTTAGAACCAGTAGAAGCGAGTTATTTCGGGGAAGTTGCGAAACGATATCGATATAAAGATAATGGAGCTGAGGTCGGTTTTATTACTTCTGTTTCGGAATCATTTTGTTCTTCTTGTACGCGCGCACGGCTCTCTTCTGAAGGGAAAATATATACATGTTTATTCGCATCAAGTGGGTTTGATATAAAAGAACTCGTTCGTAATGGATATTCAGACGAACAGTTATTAGAGGCATTAACGAAGGTGTGGGAAAATCGAATCGATCGTTATTCTGATGAACGAACCGAAGAAACTGCGAAAAAACGTAAGAAAATAAATATGAGTTATATAGGTGGATAAATAATCGAATTTGGATCAACAAATTACCATGAAATACGAGTGATAATTCAAAAAAGAAATGTACAAAAATTTCTTTGGGAGAAAAAGCTTTGCTAAGTCTCAATAAGTTATAGACTATAAGAGACTTAGCAGCTCCTCGCTAAAAATAACCGTACATTTCTTTTTTTAGTTATGTAACATGCATGATTCGTATTGTAAGGACCTATCTTAATGTATGTTCCAAACTATTTTTATTAGGAAGCAAATTCTTTAATAATTTTCGCTAACTCTTTTTCCTCTTTTGATAACGAAAAGTCTTTGTCTAAATTTTGAAAGGAGTCGAGATGGTCAAATTCTCTTTCATCGTTAATAGTCGAGTCGATGATTGTAAGGATTTCGTCATCTGATAATAAATCTTCCGTATCAGAAGTGTTGATAACATAGTAATAGGAACCATCCTTCCATTCATATGAAGTGTCAATTACTTCGTCCTCATCGTTGATACTCATATGTTTGATTACTTCTGTACCATCGTCAGCCTTTAAAGATTCTGTCTCCTTACTATCTTCGTCATAAATATCTAATTGTTCTGCTCTAACATGAAAAACATAGGTTAAATGTTCGATATGATAAAAAGCTCTTACTTCATTTGTATGTCTTGAAGAAGGGACTTCAGATGGATTGTTTAATACACCAATCGATTCCATTTCTACACGTTCTTCATTAAATGATGGAAATTTAACCTCATTTAAATCGATTGTGAAATGGTCATAGATCGGGTTATATGCTCCTTCATTTTCTGTATTCATTGATTTTGTCAGTAATTGTAGCAATGTTTGCATCTTTTCTTTATCTTCTGTGGATTGTACATTTGAGATATGTGGATTATACAACCTTCCATCAAATTCAAATGCCATGCCATACACGCCTTCATCTGATTGATAGTACATGCCTTCTTTTCCATTTTCAGAAAATTCCTTTATGTTTGTTGCTTCTGACTCATTTTCTTCCATAAATGTTTCGATTCCATACTCTGTTAAAACAGGGGATTGTAATAGTTGCACGAGGACATCTGTCACGTCAATTGACGTTTCTACACTAATTGGCTGTTTTTCATCTTGCGGACTATTAAACATATTTACATTCATATAGTCATCACCAGGTTCTAGAATACTTATGATTGGCTCGTCTTTTGCAGCTTCAAACAAATTAACTAAAGCTTCACGTTGATTGATCGCTTTATCTGTATCAATGAGAGGTGCATCAGGGTTTTTTGGTTCATTTATGTTGTTTTCTTGTTGTAAGACCTCACTATTTCCTGCATTTTCTGCTTCTATCTTATTTTCCTCGTTAGGCTCCTCATTTTTATTTGTTGTATTACAACTTACGAGCACGATAGCGGCAAAGCAGATGACCGCCCATTTTAATAATTGCTTCAATATGAATTCCTCCTTGTATGTATCTCTTGTCATTAAAAACGTATTTATATATTACCGAAATGAAAAATAGAATGCTAGAGGGAATTTTGAAAAATGAAAAAGATGATAGAAAAGTAACGGGGCGATAACAAATGAACATAGGTCTTTTATGATATATCTCCTTTTAAATGGATATGTACCTCCTCCATTTTAGGGAAACACCTTACTTATATAGGTGTTTCCCTAATAGTCTAGTATTTTCGTATATATGATAATAAGAATATAACCATGAATAAGTATTGATTTTCCTTAATGATGTAACGTTTAAGATAGAAAGGATGATGAGTCCGTATGAAGCGAAAATTTGGGTTGAAATTTTTTCAGCCGACAGAAAAGTATTCAGGTAGCTGGTCAATTTTAGAAGAGAAAAGTAGAGAATGGGAGAATATGTATCGTGAACGATGGTCCCATGACAAAGTTGTGCGAACCACACACGGGGTAAACTGTACTGGTTCATGTAGTTGGAAAGTATTTGTGAAAAATGGAATTATTACGTGGGAAAACCAACAGATAGATTATCCATCATGTGGACCAGAAATGCCAGAATTTGAACCTCGGGGATGTCCGCGTGGAGCCTCCTTTTCTTGGTATGAATATAGTCCACTCCGTGTGAAATATCCATATATGCGTGGTCGACTATGGCGTTTATGGCAAGCGGCTTTGGAAGAACATGAAAATCCTGTTGATGCATGGGCAAGTATAGTGGAAGATGAAGAAAAGGCAATGTCATACAAAAAAGTTCGTGGAAAGGGTGGACATGTACGGGTCGATTGGCAAGATGCATTGCAGCTAATTAGTGCGCAATTAATTTATACGATTCGTAAATATGGTCCAGATCGTATTGCAGGGTTTACCCCTATTCCAGCGATGTCGATGATTAGTTATGCCGCTGGTTCTCGTTTTATTAGTTTACTAGGTGGAGAAATGCTTAGTTTCTATGATTGGTATGCGGATTTACCACCTGCGTCTCCACAAATTTGGGGAGAGCAAACGGATGTTCCAGAGTCATCTGACTGGTATAATACGGGTTATTTAATTATGTGGGGCTCCAATGTTCCATTAACTCGTACACCGGATGCACATTTTATGACAGAAGTACGTTATAAAGGGGCAAAGGTCGTTTCGGTTGCTCCAGACCATGCGGAAAATGTGAAGTTTGCGGACAATTGGTTACCGGCAAATCCAGGAACAGATGCTGCATTAGCCCAAGCGATGACACATGTTATTTTAGATGAATTTTATGTACAACGTGAAGAAAAAATGTTTATTGATTACGCGAAACAATATACGGATATGCCATTTTTAATCATGTTAGATGAATATGACGGAAAATATAAAGCTGGACGTTTCCTACGTGCAAGTGATCTCGGCGACGCAACCGAGCATGCTGATTGGAAACCACTCCTTATTGATCAAATAAAAGACGATATTATCGTGCCAAATGGAACGATGGGACAACGTTGGGAAGAAGAGACGAAATGGAATTTACAATTAGAAAATGAAGATGGGACATTTATTGATCCGGCAATGTCCGTGTTAGATAGTGAAGCGACGATAGAAGAAATTGTGTTTCCATTTTTTGATCAAAAGGAAAATGGTGTATTTACGAGACATATTCCGACAAAGACGATTACATTGCAAGATGGTACAACGAAAAAAATTGCTACGGTCTATGATTTAATGTTAAGCCAATACGGAGTAGACCGCGGATTAAATAGTCCATACGACGCTAAAAGTTATGAGGATGAAACATCGCATTATACGCCGGCATGGCAAGAAACCATTACGAGTGTGAAAGCATCGGTTGTCGTACAAGTTGCTCGTGAGTTTGCACAAAACGCTATCGACACAAATGGTCGTTCGATGATTATTATGGGAGCTGGAATTAACCATTGGTTTAATAGTGACACGATTTATCGTTCCATTTTAAATCTCGTGATTTTAACTGCTTCTCAAGGTGTCAATGGTGGAGGTTGGGCACATTATGTCGGACAAGAAAAGGTACGTCCGATTGAAGGATGGTCTACCATCGCTTTTGCAAAGGATTGGCAAGCACAAGCACGTCAACAAAATGCGACATCATTTTTCTATTTTGCAACAGACCAATGGAAATATGAAGAAAGTGGAACAGATGCGTTAAAATCCCCACTTGCAGATGACATCCGTTATCAACATCCAGCAGATTATAATGTGCTAGCTGCAAGGCTTGGTTGGTTACCATCTTATCCACAATTTAATAAAAATAGTTTGTTGTTCGCCGAAGAAGCGGCTCAAGAAGGAAAGACGTCAGAAGAGGATATTATTCAACATGCATATGAACAAGTCGTTACAGGAGAAGTGAAAGCAGCAGTGGAAGACCCAGATTCACCAGAAAACTTCCCGAAATCACTATTTGTTTGGCGTTCGAACCTTATTTCAAGTTCGGCAAAAGGACAAGAATATTTTATGAAGCATTTACTAGGTGCTTCAGATGGATTGCTCGCCTCAGCAAATGAAGATGACAAACCAGAAGAAATTGTTTGGCGAGAAGATGTCGAAGGAAAATTAGATTTACTCGTTTCTTTAGATTTTCGAATGACTTCGACCCCTTTATATTCTGATATCGTTCTTCCTGCTGCAACATGGTATGAAAAAGATGATATTTCTTCCACAGATATGCACCCATTTGTACACCCATTTAATCCAGCGGTTGATCCGTTATGGGAGTCTAGATCAGATTGGGATATTTATCGTTCTTTAGCGGAAACGTTTAGTGAAATGGCGGAGGAACATTTACCAGGTATTTATAAAGACCTTGTTACAACACCACTTGCACATGATACGAAGAGTGAAATATCGCAACCGTTAGGGGAAGTAAAAGATTGGAAGAAAGGCGAAATTGAACCAATTTTAGGTAAAACGATGCCGAATTTCTCTGTTGTAGAGCGAGATTACACGAAAATTTATGACAAATTTGTTTCGTTAGGTCCATTACTTGAAAAAGGGAAAATTGGTGCGCACGGTGTTGCGTTCCCGGTAGAAGAAGAGTATGACGATATAAAGAAAATAAACGGCACACATTTTGATGAAACAATCAAAAATGGTTTACCGATGATGCGGACGGCAAAACAAGCGATAAATGCCGTATTACATCTATCTTCTGCGACGAATGGAAACGTATCTCAAAAAGCGTGGGAAACTGCAGAAGGCATAACAGGAATGGAGTTAAAAGATATATCAGCAGACCGTGCCGCCGAAAAAATTACGTTTGAAAATATTACAGTGCAACCGAGAGAGGTCATTCCGACACCTGTATTTAGTGGATCGAATAAAGCTGGTAGAAGGTATTCGCCATTTACGACGAATATTGAACGATTGGTTCCATTCCGAACGTTGACTGGAAGACAGCATTTCTATATCGATCATGAAATCTTTATACAGTATGGGGAATCACTCCCTGTGTATAAACCAACATTGCCACCACTTGTTTTTGGGGCAAACGATAAGAAAGTGGTCGGTGGAAAAGATGCACTTGTCTTACGTTATTTAACACCACATGGAAAATGGAATATCCATAGTACGTATCAAGATAACTTGCATATGTTGACATTATTCCGTGGTGGTCCAACCGTTTGGATTAGTGATGTAGATGCAAAAGAACATGATATTGACGATAACGAATGGTTAGAAGTATATAACCGCCACGGTGTTGTAACAGCTCGAGCAGTCGTAAGCCACCGTATGCCAAAAGGAACGATGTTTATGTATCATGCTCAAGATAAGCATATTCAAGTTCCAGGTTCTGACATTACCGAACAACGAGGTGGAAGCCATAATGCACCAACGAAAATACATGTAAAACCGACACAAATGGTTGGGGGCTATGCCCAATTAAGTTACGGATTTAACTATTACGGTCCAATAGGAAACCAACGTGACGGGTATGTGGCTGTCCGCAAGATGAAGGAGGTAAATTGGCTTGAAGATTAAAGCGCAAATAGCAATGGTCATGAACTTAGATAAATGTATTGGTTGTCATACGTGTAGTGTGACATGTAAGAGCACTTGGACGAATCGGAAAGGTGCTGAATATATGTGGTTTAACAACGTTGAGACGAAACCAGGAATTGGGTATCCAAAACGTTGGGAAGACCAAGAACATTATAAGGGCGGCTGGCAAATGCGAAACGGCAAACTCGAACTAAAATCAGGTTCGAAAATGTCTAAGGTCGCATTAGGAAAGATTTTTTATAATCCAGATATGCCTGAAATGGAAGATTACTATGAACCATGGACATATGATTATGAAAGTTTAACGACGGCACCGGAAAAGAAACATACCCCGGTTGCACGTGCAAAATCAGCTGTAACAGGCGAAAAAATGGATTTAGAATGGGGACCGAACTGGGAAGATGATTTAGCTGGAGCACATATTACAGGTCCTCAAGATCCAAATATCCAAAAAATTGAAGAGGAAATCAAATTCAATTTTGAAAAATCGTTCATGATGTATTTACCACGTCTTTGTGAGCATTGTTTAAATCCGAGTTGTGTTGCATCATGTCCATCTGGTGCGATGTATAAGCGTGATGAGGATGGAATTGTATTAGTCGATCAAGAAGCATGTCGTGGTTGGCGTTACTGTATGACAGGGTGCCCGTACAAAAAAGTATATTTTAACTGGCAAACGAATAAAGCGGAAAAATGCACCTTTTGTTATCCAAGAATTGAATCTGGACTACCAACGGTTTGTTCCGAAACTTGTACAGGGCGAATTCGCTATTTAGGTGTTTTATTATACGATGCGGACCGTGTGTTAGAAGTTGCGTCGACTCCAGATGAGAAAGATTTATATGAAGCACAGTGCGATTTATTTTTAGATCCGAATGATCCTGAAATAGTGAAGCAAGCGAGAAAAGACGGAATTGCCGAGGAGTGGATTGAAGCAGCACAAAATTCACCCGTTTATAAATTAGCAATCGAATATAAATTAGCATTTCCATTACACCCAGAATATCGTACATTGCCAATGGTTTGGTATGTACCACCATTAAGCCCGATTATGAGTTATTTTGAAGGAAAAGATTCCATTAAAAATCCTGACATGATTTTTCCTGCTATTGAAGAAATGCGGACACCAATTCAGTATTTAGCGAATATGCTTACGGCTGGTGATACAAAGTCTGTGAAGGAATCATTACAACGAATGGCGATGATGCGTTCATATATGCGAGCACGATCATCTGGAAAAGATTTTGATGAAAGTCGGTTAGATCGTGTCGGTTTAACAGCACACCAAACGCAACAGATGTACCGATTACTAGCAATTGCAAAATATGAAGATCGCTTTGTCGTTCCAACCTCACACCGGGAAGGATATATGGATCCATATCGTGCACAGGGTTCGATGGGATATGATATGGGTTGTGATGGATGTGGACCTGCTTCCCCAAATCCGCCGAAAAAATCTGGAAAAGAAATTTATGAGGAAAATTTCTATGGGGGGATTTGGCGTGATTAACTTAGAAAAATTGTACAGTCAGAAAACAGCATTTGGATTTTTTGCACAACAATTAACTTATCCAGAAAAGAGCACTTACCATCCGAAGTTGTTGGAAGAAAGTATTCAAGTAGATGATCCAGCATATCCATTCATAAAACAATATTGGGAAAACGTACAATCGTATAGCTTAGAACAGTTACAAGAATTATATGTACAAACATTTGATTTTCATAAAAAAGCAACCCTTTATATGACATTTTTCAAATTTGAAGATGCGAAAGAACGCGGACAAATGTTAGCAAAGTTAAAAGTCATGTATGAAATGTTTGGGCTAAAGATGCCGAGTGGCGAGTTATCAGATTACTTGCCACTCATAAGTGAATTTTTATATGCAGCCGAATGGCTAGGAGATGATAGAGCGGAAGATAGCTTCAACATTTTAATGGCCGTATTAGAGGATGGCACCTATCATTTATTACAAGGGTTGGAGGAAATAGATAGTGTGTACTATCCACTCGTAAAAGGATTTCGTGAAACATTGAAGTCGTGTTTACAAGAGGAGGTCATGTCAAATGAACATGATTGACCAGCTTTTGTGGGTAATTTTCCCATATATATGTATCGTTACATTTATTGTCGGACATATATTTAGGTATCGAACAGATCAATTTAGTTGGACGGCAAAATCAAGTGAATTTATTGAGAAAAAACAATTAATGATCGGAAGTCTTTTGTTTCATATCGGTATCTTTCCAGTTATTTTAGGGCATGTATCAGGATTGGGAATACCGAAATCATGGATGAATGCAATCGGTGTGAATGATCATTTATACCATTTAGGAGCTGTATATATCGGTAGCTTTTTTGGGTTTATAACATTGCTCGGGATGATTATTTTAACCTCAAGACGATTTACGAAAAAAAACGTACGCAAATTAAGTACGACATCTGATTTAATCGTAAATGTTGTTTTATTATTTATTGTTTTTATGGGTATGTATGCCACAATCGTAACAAATACTGTACAACCTGATTTTGATTACCGTGAAACTATTTCTGTCTGGTTTCGTCAATTATTTTTATTACGTCCAGATGCATCTTTAATGCAATCTGTTCCACTCGCATTTAAATTACATGTATTATCAGGTTTCTTTATTTTTGGAATGTGGCCATTTACGAGACTCGTTCACGTGTGGAGTGTACCGTTAAACTATATCGGAAGAAGTTATATTATTTATCGAAAAAACCGAACATAATTTATATGATAATACGTCGAAATATATACAACTCTATTCAAGCTAACAGAGGTACAAGGGGGAAGTATTATTTTGGCGTTTTTTACAATAGTTCCTCTAGGTAAATATTTTTCGACTACTCTATTATCGTGTACACTAGGGACAGGGTAACGGAGTGCTCAGAGGAGGAAGTAGAATGGCAAGGTCGATTCAACGAATGATAGAAAATATAAAAGAAAAATATGCATTAGACTTTGTCGCTGTGACAAATGTATATATGCAACCATATGAAACAAATTTAAGATGGGAATATGCAGTCGGAAATATTGCAGAAAGATTTAAGCGAATCGTATTAAAATCCGGAAAGGGAATCGCAGGCATCGTCTATAAAACAGGTAAACCAATGCATGTGGAAAACACGGAAGCAGCCTTTACAGAGGATACGTTATTTAATTATCCAATAATCGTATCTGAAAAAATAAAAAGTATGTGTGCGATCCCACTTTACGAACAAAATCGAGTAAAAGGGGTTGTTTTGTTAGGTTTTCGAGAAAAAGACAAAATGACAGTAGAACTTTATGATAAAATATTAGAGAACATAGAAGCGGATTTTCAATATATTTATCATAAGGAGATGATCACCAAATGAAGCAAACAGTTCCTTCGTCGTCCTTGCATAATTACTTATTGAAAATGTATGACAATTGTTCGGAAGCGATTTTCTTTTTTAATGTTGTCGGTAACCTCGTCCATTTGAACAATGCAGCAAAGCAAATTGTCGATATAGAAGTGATAGAAAAAATGTTTCTTGGAGAAACGAATGCGATTTGCTTAACTTGTCATGGATATACAAGTGAAGAGGCATTAGTCACGTGTAAATCTTGTTATTTTCATGAGAAATCAAGGGATTTTAGCTCTTTTCAATTATTTTTAAATACAAAAAATGAAGGAATTGTCCCTTATGCTGCGAGTTTTCAAACCATCGATGAACAATATGGAATCAAAATGCTTATGTTAAGACCGTTAACAAAACAGATGGAAACACATAATAAATTATTAGAAAATACGACAGTAAAAAAAGTGATCAAAGCACAAGAAGATGAACGGAAACGAATATCCCGGGAGCTACATGATAGTGTCGCTCAAGAAGTGCTTAGCTCTTTATTGGAGATTCAGTTAGTCAAATATTTACCTAATGAAGAAGCAGTCCATGAAAGATTACAACAAATAGAAGGTTCTTTATCCCGTTTATTAGATGATATTAGCAATATGTCTGTAGAATTAAGGCCAGCATCTCTAGATGATCTAGGTATTGAAGCTGCCTTTCGCTCTCATTTTAGTTGGATTGAAAAAAATTACGGTTTGGAAATTCATTACACATCTGAAATTAACGGACAACGGTACAATAGTGAGATGGAAACAGTCATCTATCGTGTCGGACAAGAAGCTATATTGAATGCTTTAAAATATGCCAATGTAGATGAAATTTTTGTCCATCTATATGAAGCCGAAGACAACGTAATATTGCATATTATTGACCAAGGGAACGGATTTAATTTGGCGAACTATAACGCGAAAGGAACAGGTTTAGGGTTATTTGGCATGAAAGAACGGACAGCACTCGTCAATGGAACCATACAGATCGATACAGAAATTGGCAAAGGAACAAAGGTCGTCTTATCTGTGCCAATTGAAGGGGGAATATAAGTGAAAATCGTCATAGCGGATGATCACGCTGTCGTTCGAAGTGGATTTTCGATGATCCTTAATTATCAAGAAGATATGGAAGTCGTTGCAACGGCAGCAGATGGAATGGAGGCATACCAAAAAGTTGCGAAATACGAACCGGATATTTTATTGCTTGATATTAGTATGCCACCAGGAGAAAGTGGGCTAATTACGACGGGCAAAATCCATGCAGATTTTCCAAATACTAAAATATTAATTTTAACGATGTACGATGAAGAAGAGTATATGTTTCACGTCTTAAAAAGTGGTGCATCTGGATATATTTTAAAAAATGCTCCTGATAAAGAATTAGTACATGCAATACGCGTTGTACATGATGGTGGAACATACATTCATCCGAAAATGGCAACATCACTTGTCAAAGAGTATGTTGAAGAAAATAAAAGCCACGCACCAGATGATCCATTTCACGTTTTATCCAAACGTGAATTAGAAATTTTACCACTCGTTGCCAAAGGGTATGGCAATAAAGATATCGCAGAAAGGTTATTTATTTCCGTAAAAACAGTGGAAGCACATAAAGCGAAAATAATGGACAAGCTTCACTTAAAAACACGTCCAGAGCTAGTCGAATATGCATTTAAGAAAAAGTTATTAGACTTTTAAAGGGAGGCTACTAGCCGATGCAATTTCAGACGAAAGATAAAGCTTTAAGAATCTTAGAAAATGAACATCGTTATTTAACATATGTAATGGATGAGTGGCATGAAATCATTTTACATTTTGAACATGATATGTACGATGAAACGACAGGTAGGGAAGCATTTCAAACATTACGCAAACAATTGATTGCTTTTATTGATCCATTAAAAAATCATACAGAAAAAGAAGAAAAATATTTCTTCCCGCTATTAGGGCAATATATTGGATTGGAACAAGGACCAATATTATCGATTGAAGAGGAACATGCAGAAATTGATGCCTATATCGGTCATTTTTTACATCATACGAGAATGTCCTTAGACACATTATCATTAGCTGATATGAAGGCATTAGTAAAAGATGCGGGAGAAGCATTTGAAGTGTTAACAGTGCATTTCGTCAAAGAAGAATCGGTGTTATTTCCGATGGCCGAACGAGTGATGCGGGAAACAGATAAAGAAAAACTATTAGAACAAGTGAATACGCTCATTATTTAATATGTTAAGGGAATACCCGAAGTAAGAGAGGGTACTCCCTTATTCGTTTCTGTTTGTCCTTTAGGTAAAATAAAGATAGGGAAATTAATACTTATCCATTCATTACCTAAGGAAAAGGTGAGCTTATGATTAAAAAAATGCAATTACCATTACAAACATTAAACTTAGTCGTCGGATTTATGGTATGGGTTATTATTTCTTCTCTCTTACCATTTATTCAAGAGGATATTCAAATTCCAGCTGATAAAATTGCTATTTTAACGGCGATTCCGGTCGTTTTAGGGTCCATCTTACGTATTCCATTAGGCTATTATGCGAATGTGTTCGGTGCAAGGATTGTATTTCTCGTTAGTTTTATTTTATTGTTATTTCCAGTGTTTTATATTAGTGAGGCATCAAGTTATATTGATTTAATGATTGGTGGGTTATTTTTAGGAATCGGTGGAGCAGTTTTTTCTGTTGGTGTCACATCTCTTCCGAAATATTATCCAAAAGAAAGACACGGATTTGTGAATGGGATTTATGGAGCAGGGAATATTGGAACCGCAATTTCTACATTTGCTGCACCGGTTATTGCGACACAAATTGGTTGGTCGATGACCGTAAAATTATATTTAATTTTACTGCTTATCTTTGTACTATTAAACTTTGTTTTCGGTGATAGAAATGAAGAACGAATGAGAGCGCCGATTATGAAGCAAATTAAATCTGTCTATAAAAATGAAAAACTATGGTATTTTTCTTTATTTTACTTTATCACCTTCGGTTCGTTTGTAGCATTTACCGTCTATTTACCAAATTTTCTTGTTGATTATTTTGAATTAGATAAAGTAGATGCTGGGATGAGAACGGCAGGATTCATTGCAGTTGCTACTGCTTTACGCCCAGTCGGTGGTTGGTTAGGTGATAAGTTTCAACCTTTATTTTTATTGATGGGTGTATTCGTTACATATACAGTAGCTGCTATGTTACTAGCCTTTTCTCCATCCATCTTTTTATATAGTGTCGGTTGTATCGTGATTGCCATCAGTGCGGGAATTGGAAATGGAGTTATTTTTAAACTCGTCCCATATTATTTCCAACAACAGGCAGGTATCGTAAACGGTATCGTTTCGATGATGGGAGGATTAGGAGGATTTTTCCCACCATTATTACTTGCAGCGATTTATTCAATCACTGGTCAATATTCGATTGGTTTCATGCTGTTATCTTCTGTTTCATTAGCAAGTTTAGTCATCGTCATTAGCATGCATTATCAAGACAAATTAGAAGTGGCAAATGAAGTGTTTAATTCTACCGGGCAAGGGATTTTAGTAACGGATCGAAATGGCACCATTTTAGCCATTAATCCTGCCTTTACGATGTTAACAGGCTATACAGAAGCAGAAGCAATCGGAAAAACGCCAGCTATCTTAAAAACGGGACGTCAAGATAAGACGTTTTATGATGAAATGTGGCAGAGTATCCATGAAACAGGAATGTGGCAAGGGGCTATTTGGAATAAGAAAAAAGATGGTGAAGAATATTTAGAGTGGTTAAATATTAGTGCTGTAAAAGATGGTGCTGGCGAAGATGTTCGTTATGTCGGTACCTTTACAGATATTACAGATGAGGAATTATAAAAAAAAGAAAGGTGGAGACAAATGGCTGGACCAGCATTGAAACAATTACATGCACATCGAGCAATTCATGATGGTGGATTGTCTGGTGCAATCGAAAAAACAGAAACCTTTTTATCGCTTTGGTGGGAAAAGAAACTAGAAGAAGCGGAAAACGCATTAGATGATGTGATTGATTATTGGAAAACGAGAATCATAAGTCATGCAGATGCAGAAGAGTCAGGATTTTACGAAGAAGTTGTAACAAATGATCCGTCTTTAGAACGTGCTGTTATTCAATTGGAAAGAGATCATGAATTATTACGGATTATCGTAAAAGATATCGAGATAGAAAGAAAAAACGAAGGAATAAATGATCAAATTATTCAAAAGTTATTTACACTTATTCATGTGAACGAGATTCATAGTCGGGATGAAGAAAGATTATTGTTCCCGCATGAACATTAAACGATATGAATACATGTATATGTAGGTGCAATTGGTGTGTACCACGCATATACAAAATGAAAAAGATGAGTGTGAGACAAACTATCCAGTTAGTACGAAATACGAACCATTAACTCATAAAGGGTTTGTACATTGTGGAAGAGGTGATTGTTTATATGTAAAAACTGTGCCTCACTTTTGTCTCCAACTCATTACTTTTTCTAAATAAATAGACGAGTTTGTCTAGTATATGGAAGGAAGATTTTCTATGCTAGTGTCGGACCGTATTTGGTCTTAGTACATATGGAACTTTTGTATACCTCTCACGTGTTGTTTATGTTCGTTTTAAAAAGGTATATACGCTCGTTCCTTTTGTGTCAAAGAAAATTACCCTTCTTTGACTCGTTCTGGATATGTGTATACATTCATTTGTTCATTTCGAACAAATCCAATAGTAGTAATTTGTAAATCATTCGCTAACTGTAAAGCTAAGTTTGTCGGTGCGGCATTCGATATAATAATACCGATTCCCATTTTAGATACTTTTAATAAGGCTTCGGAAGAAAGTCGCCCACTAAAAACAATAATTTTATCAGTTGGTCGAATATGATGTTGCAACATATGTCCATATATTTTATCTAACGCATTATGTCTTCCAATATCTTCTCTAATAGTAATGATGGCATCAGGTGTTGCAAGTGCTGTATTATGCACGCCACCTGTTGCTTTAAATAACTCGGAATGCTCTTGCATATCATTCATTAATTTCACACATTGTGCCACCGTAACAGAAGTCGTCGTATAAATCGTTCTCGCTGTTCGAGCATCACTCTTGAAATAAAATTGTCGACTTTTTCCACAACATGAACCGATAAACCGTTTAGAATGATCCTGTTCCACCATCGGCATCGTTTTATGCAGTTCTACGTAGACGAAGCCTTTTGTTTCATCTATTTGAATGGATGTGATATCTGTTATTTGTAAAATAATCCCTTCAGATGCAAGAAAACCTATGGTAAGTTCTTCTATATGAGTTGGAGTACAAACAATTGTTGCAAACTCTTCTCCTTGAATGAAAATCGTAAAAGGGAATTCAATGGCAATTGTATCATCAAAAGTATACGATTGATTGAGTGTATACCTCGTTGTGTCCCACTGTTCATATACCTTTTTATCCATTGAATTTTCTCTCCCCTTCCAATTGAAACAAACCTTTTTTTATACAATTAGTGTAGCATATTTAAAAATATTGCTCTAGTTAGT
>NZ_JBBKBG010000013.1:0-55700 GCF_037892545.1 Pseudogracilibacillus sp. ICA-222130 | reverse complement strand
TGTTCGTCTCTCTTGAGACAACTTCTATACTATATCATGCTGACATTTCTTTGTCAACAGTTTTGTTGAAGTTCTTTTATCTCCCACTTAGAAAGCGACTTTATTAATATAACATGTTCAGCAAGAACTTGTCAATATTTAATCATCTTTCGAAGGGAATTATATTATATCATTTTCTACATATTTCGTCAATATGTTTTTTGAAAATTTCCTGCCTCTCAAGCAGCAAGATTAATATTATAATGTTTTAGGTAAAATGTCAACACATAACCTAATTTTTTATACATATTTTATTCCGTTTGATCCAAACTAACAAAATAAGTAGAAAGGATGAATAAAAAATGCTCCTTCTCCTAACGATCATGCAATTATTATTAACAGAAGTCCCTATGATAGAAGAAACATCTCTCCAAGAAGATCAACATCAGACAACCATTTCCACTATGGAAGAAGATGTAACAAAAGATGGCCGTAAAGAAAAAATAGAACTATATGGAACATATTTATCGGAAACAACAACCTTTTTAAAAAATGTTTCTATTTCCATTACAAATGAAACGAATAAAAAATGGCATATTGCATTAAAGGAAGGATATGATCCAACGGTTTCGTTCATCGATATTACGAACAATGGAACAATGAATATTTTATATAAAGTAGCATTAAATAAAGAAAGAACGATGTACGATACACAAATATACGAATTTCAACACGGTTCTTTTAAAAAAATCCCCCTCCCCCATCCAGTACAATTGGATGGCAAATTTCAACATGGATTTACAGTCATCCTACGAGATCCCATTCAAAATGATACATTCAACATTGCATTAGATGGAAAGGAAGATCAATACACGAAAGCAAATATATATGATACGAACGGGACGTTATTAAAAAAACAAAAAGTACACATTAGTCCTATTATCAATACAGAAACTGTAACGATTCATACCGCAAATGGGTATAGTATAAAAACAACACAGTTTGTCGCTGGAATCGATAAATACGATCTACTCGCCAAAATTGACTCTATTTATCATTATCAAAACGGGAAATGGACGTTAATCAAACAAAATATAGAACCTATGTAGAGGTATACAAAAACACAAAAAATGGGTTCCTTTTTATAAAACATTCGATTATAAACAGAAAAAGAGCTTAGAAAAAGGATGAACAAGAGATGTTTGTCTACACGAACGAAAGATTCGAACTAAATCACTCACCGACGAGTCAACATTTCTATCAAGAAATTGCGCTACTATCGGTGTGTGTTCATTCCGTAAGCATTCGTTTGATGTGCCTATAAACATTCATTACTTGTCATGCATCATCGTTTTTGTCTAAGCTCTTTTATTATTTAATTGGCAACGATATTGACTAATTTTCCAGGGATGACGATGACTTTACGTACGGTTTTCCCATCAATCCACTGTTTAATTTTTTCATCGTTTAATGCAAGTGTTTCTAACTCTTCTTTCGAAATATCTTTTGCTACATGTAATTTTGAACGCACTTTCCCCATTACTTGTAGAACGACCTCTACTTCATCTTCTACTAATTTCGCTTCATCATATGTCGGCCAAGGTTCATATGCAATCGTGTCTTCATGACCAAGTCGATTCCATAATTCCTCCCCTAAATGAGGAGCGATTGGATGTAGTAATTTTACGAATCCTTCTACAAACGTTTTACTTATTTTATCTACTTTGTATGCTTCATTTATAAAGACCATCATTTGTGAAATCGCCGTGTTGAAATGTAACTGCTCATAATCTTCTGTTACTTTCTTGACTGTTTCATGGTATGTTTTCTCCATTGCTTCATCATGTTCCTCGACGATACGATCTGCTAAAGTTCCATCTTCAGCAACGACTAATCTCCACGTACGATCTAAGAAACGACGTGCTCCATCTAATCCAGTTGTAGACCATGCGACATCCGCATCTAATGGTCCCATGAACATTTCGTATAAACGTAATGTATCTGCACCATGGCTTTGAACGATGTCATCCGGATTGATGACATTCCCTTTTGATTTACTCATTTTTTCATTGTTCGTACCTAGAATCATCCCTTGGTTGAATAATTTTTGGAATGGTTCTTTTGTCGGTACAACCCCAAGATCATATAAAAATTTATGCCAGAAACGAGCATATAGTAAGTGTAAAACCGCATGTTCTGCTCCACCGATATAAATGTCAACCGGTAACCATTTATCCACAAGTTTTGGATCGATGAGCATGTCATCATTGTCAGGGTCGATATAACGTAAGTAATACCAACAACTTCCAGCCCACTGTGGCATTGTGTTTGTTTCTCGGCGACCTTTCATGCCTGTTTTTGGATCGACTACATGGATCCAATCACTATTTGCAAGTGGCGATTCCCCTGTGCCTGAAGGTTTAATTTCATCCATTTCAGGTAATGTAAGTGGTAATTCTTCTTCTGGAACAGTCGTCATGGTACCGTCTTCCCAATGAATGACAGGAATTGGCTCTCCCCAATAACGTTGGCGAGAGAATAACCAATCACGTAAACGATACGTTATTTGCTTTTTCCCTACATGATGTTCCTCTAACCAATCAATCATTTTCGTAATTGCCGCTTCTTTTTCTAATCCATTTAAAAAGTCTGAATTTACATGTACTCCGTCGCCAGTGTACGCCTCTTTTGAAACATCGCCACCGCTAACGACTTCGACAATCGGTAAATCAAATTTTGTCGCAAATTCAAAGTCACGCTCGTCATGTGCTGGAACTGCCATAATTGCTCCCGTTCCATACGACATTAATACATAGTCTGAAATCCAAATTGGAATTTCTGCACCAGAAACCGGATTAATCGCATATGCTCCAGTGAATACACCTGTTTTTTCTTTCGATGTATCTGTTCGTTCGATTTCGGATTTGTTTTTAACTTCTTCTATATATGCTTCCACCGCTTCACGCTGTTCTTCTGTCGTAATGTCTAACACATACGGATGCTCTGGTGATAAGACACTATAAGTCGCACCGAATAAGGTGTCAGGACGTGTCGTGAACACATCATATGATTTGTCATGCCCTTTAATTTGAAATGTAACGTCCGCTCCTTCTGAACGACCAATCCAATTACGTTGCATTTCTTTAATGCTTTCAGGCCAATCGAGTTCTTCTAAATCTTCTAATAAACGATCTGCATACTTTGTAATTTTTAATACCCATTGTTTCATTGGCTTTTTCACTACAGGATGATCGCCACGCTCACTTTTTCCATCAATTACTTCCTCATTCGCTAACACGGTTCCAAGCGCTTCACACCAATTCACTTCAATTTCATCCATATAAGCGAGCCCTTTTTCGTATAGCTTCGTAAATATCCACTGTGTCCATTTATAATATTTTGGATCTGTCGTATTAATTTCACGATCCCAATCATAAGAGAAACCTAACTCTTGAATTTGTCGTTTAAATGTCGCAATATTTTTTTCTGTAAATGCAGCCGGACTATTCCCTGTATCTAACGCATATTGCTCTGCTGGAAGTCCAAAAGCATCCCATCCCATCGGGTGTAATACTTCATATCCTTGCATACGGCGCATACGAGATAAAATATCTGTCGCCGTATATCCTTCTGGGTGTCCAACGTGTAAACCGGATCCAGATGGATATGGGAACATATCAAGTGCATAAAATTTCTCTTTATTCGAATAAGTATCTGTTTTAAATGTTTTGTTTTCTAACCAATAATCTTGCCATTTTTTCTCGATTTCGCGATGGTTATAATTCACAAAAGTTCCTCCTCAGTTCAACTTTTTTCCAAAAAATAATATGTATATGTTACGTAAAAAAGCTACTCATCTTATACATAAATGAGGAGCTTGCTAAAAACTTCATTTCGCTAAAAATTAAATACCCTAACTATACGAATTGTAGTGAAAACGACGATAATTGTCAAGATTCGTCCCCTCATGACAGCATTTTTCATGCGTGAAGATGATGTTTGATGTTATATTATGAATAAGTTTTATTTTACATAAGGAAAGGAATTTAAATCATATGTTTAAAGGGATCATTCCATTTGCACATCATTTATTAAAAGAGGTGACAAATGAAGGAGATATCGTTGTAGATGCAACCTGTGGTAATGGGAACGATACATTATTACTTGCAACACTCGTCGGTGAAACTGGACATGTATACAGTTTTGACGTGCAACAACAAGCGATCGAAACGACGAAACAATTAATAAACCAACATGGATGGAACAATGTTCATTATATTCATGATAGCCATGCAAAGCTCGAAACATACTTACAAGAAGAACATAAGAAAAAAATTCGTGCAGCCGTATTTAATTTAGGTTATTTACCACGAAGCGATAAAAAAGTGATTACAGAAGCACCATCGACCATCGCTGCCATTCAAGCATTGCTTCACAACCTAGAAAAAGGTGGCCGTGTTGTGCTCGTTGTCTACCATGGGCATGTTGGAGGGAAAGAGGAAAAAGATGCTGTCCTTCAATTTGTCACAAATTTAGACCAACAATATTACGGTGTCCTCCAGTATGGATTCGTGAACCAACGGAATGATCCGCCATTTGTGATCGCGATGGAAAAAAGGCAGTAAGGTAAGAGATTTGCGAGCATTCATGGTATGATAATGGATAGATAAATGAAATGAGGTGTGTACAATGATTGACCAATATAAAGGAAAATATCCACAAATTGATGAAACGACCTATGTCGCTCCAAACGCTACAATTGTTGGCGATGTAAAAATGGGCGAAAAATGTAGTGTATGGTTCCAAACTGTGATCCGTGGCGATGTGGCACCAACGATTATTGGAAACAACGTCAACATTCAAGATTTATCACTGATTCACCAAAGCCCAAACATGCCTGTTATTTTAGAAGACGGTGTAAGTATTGGGCATCAAGTAACCTTACATAGTTGTACCGTTCGAAAAAATGCCTTAATCGGGATGGGTTCCATTTTATTAGACGGAGTGGAAATCGGAGAAAATGCATTTATCGGTGCAGGAAGTTTACTATCTCCTGGCACCAAAATTCCACCGAATACATTAGCATTTGGTCGCCCTGCAAAGGTTGTTCGTACATTAACAGATAAAGATAGACAAGATATGGACAGAATTCGAGCATCTTATGTAGAAAAAGGCCAATACTATAAAGAAAATGTTTTTACTGATTAATATAATGAGGTGACATATTTGCTCCTTCTACTATTCATCCTTTCTTTAGTTTTATATGGTGTATCTGTCATATCGATTTTCTTTTTTAAAAAGAGAGCTTCTTACATACTATCGATATTTTATATGACGATTTTTGCTTCGACGACCCTTTTTATCGGTTATTTAGCTTATACGAATGGTGAGTTTCTGCATGTGAAACATGCCATCATTGATACATTTGAACAAGAAGACGTAACAAAAGATAAAAAAGTCCATGCTGAAACGATCAAACATGAAGGAAAAGAAGCGAAAGGAAAAATTAAAAAAGCCGTACAATTAGAAGCACCACTTATAGAACAGTTGCCAGAATTGCCACGCGGTTGTGAAGTAACCGCACTTAGCATGCTTCTTTCTTTCCATGGGATCGATGTCGATAAAATGACGTTAGCTGAAGAAGTGAAACGTAGTACACAAGCGTATCAATATAAAAATGGACAAGTTCATTTCGGCAATCCGGACAATGGATTTGTCGGGAGTATGTATACATTCGATGAACCAGGCCTCGGTGTTTACCACGGACCTATCGCATCACTCGCCAAAAAACATGCGGCAAATTTACAAGTAATTGACTTTACGGGAGAAGATTTTAAAGAAGTAAAAAGACATATAAGTGAAGGCCATCCAGTATGGGTCATCATTAATTCCCACTATACACATTTGCCAAAAGAACAATTTGAAACATGGCAAACAGAAGATGGACCAATCGACATTACGTACCGACAACACGCTGTCTTAATAACTGGATATGACGAAGAAAAAGTATATTTCAATGACCCATTAAATTACCGAAGTAGTGCACCAATAAAAGATTTCATTGCTGCTTGGGAACAAATGGGAAAACAGTCTATTACGATGTATGAGTAATAGACTGTTTTTTTGTTCTTTCATGTAATGAGGTTATCCTCTTAACGTTGATTGCCCTTGCGCAAAATCATATTTTCCTTCCATAAACACTTGATGCCATACCATGAACATTAAGAAGGTCCAAATTTTTCGGCTATAATCCGCTTTTCCTGCACAATGTGCCTCTAATAAATCACGGACAAATTGTTTATGGACGTATGCATCTACTTCCGCTTCATCAATCGTACGTTTCGCCCAACCGTTTAATTCTTTTTTCAGCCAATGTCTCATCGGTACAGGGAATCCTAATTTTTTCCGATCTAATACGTGATCTGGAATAATTCCACGTGATGCTTCACGTAAAATCGATTTCGTCGTGTTGTTCGCAATTTTTAAATCGATTGGAATTTTGCTCGCTAATTCAAACACATCTTTATCGACAAACGGCATTCTAATTTCAATTCCATTTGCTTTCGACATTTTACCTGCTTTTAATAAAATATCCCCACGCATCCACGTATGAATATCGATATATTGCATTTGAGCGACGAGTGGTTCATGGCTTATAATATCATAATATGGTCCCGTAATATCTTCATAGGAAATCGTGCGGTTAAATGTTTTTAAAAAGGCTTCTTTTTCTTTTTCCTCAAACATTTTCGCATTACCGATATAACGTTCTCTTAATGGGGTTGTCCCTCTTAATAAGAAACTTTTCCCACTCATATTCTCCGGTAAAGTCATCGCAACTTTTCGAATTAATGTTTTGAATAATCCAGGAATATAGTTAAACATCCGTAAAGAATCTGGTTCACGATAAATATTATACCCGCCGAATAACTCATCCGAACCTTCGCCAGATAATGCAAAATTCACATAACTGCTCGCTTCTTTAGAAACGAAATATAGCGGAATACAAGATGGGTCTGCTAATGGCTCTTCTAAATTCCACATTATTTCCGGAATTTGGTTTACATATTCATCTGCCGTAATAAATTTCGCGATATTTTCAACGCCTACTTTATCTGCTGTCTCCTTAGCAACGTCCACTTCAGAGAATCCTTCTCGCTCAAAACCGACAGAGAATGTTTTTATATTTGGGTTCATCTCTTTCGCCATCGACACGACTAAGGTCGAATCAATTCCTCCAGATAAAAAGGCCCCAATATCTGCAATACCATCCATCCGTTTTTCAATGTTTTCATACATGACTTCACGAATTTTATTGATCCATACAGACTTCTCTGTTTGGATAGGGTCAAAGGATGGCTTCCAATATTTATGGAATGTCACTTCCCCTGCTTTTTCTTTCACAAAATAAGTTGCCGGGTCCATAATAACGACATCGTCATGCAATGTATATGGTTCAGGTACATATTGGAAACTAAAATAATGTTGTAACGCTGTTTCATTCATTTTATCTATATGATAACGGTTCGTAATTTCCGTTTTTGAAGAAGAAAAGGTGAACGCTCCATCCCTTTCTACATAAAAAAGTGGCTTCACACCAAAATGATCTCTCGCTCCATATAATGTTTCACTATGTTTATCTAAAATGGTAATAATAAATTTCCCGCTAATTTGCGCGAATAATTCCTTTTGTCCTTGTGGAAATAACACTGCAATAATTTCTGCAATATTCGTGGATGAAATCCCCGCTTTTTCCGCTAATGTTTCCTTGTTATAGCATTCACCAAAATAATGTACATAATATTGTTCATTTTCAAATACTTGATCTAATTCACTTGCTTCATATAAAAAAGAAAAATTTCCATGTTCATATGTTTGTTCATGTTGCTCGACATTGTTTACATCGATGATAGATGAAGTCGTTCCATGATGTAAACTTCCAATAAAATGGCCCATGTTTGTAACCTACCTTTATGAAATCTATTTTCTAAAAAATAATACCATATTTTTTTCTGTTACGACAAGCATTACATCCGTCGTAAACATCAATATTTTGCAATTGTTCACTAGATTGTTTCATCTTATTTATGAATAGGTTTTCATCCATATCACAGGAACTTTTCACCCTACTTTCTCTTCCTATTATACAGCTGTTGTCCATATAAACAAAAAATGGATGACATGTATATCATCCATTTTTTCCTTTTATTTATTCGCAATTGCGACAACCGATTGTCTTAATGCTTCCGCTTTATCTAAATTTTCCCAAGGAAGTGTAACATCACGACGGCCGAAATGTCCATATGCTGCAGTGTCACGATAAATCGGACGACGTAAATCTAACATCTGAATAATGCCACGTGGGCTTAAGTTGAAGTTTTCACGTACCACTTCGACTAAAATTTCTTCTGACACTTTTCCAGTTCCAAATGTATCAATCGCAATCGATACAGGTTGTGCCACTCCAATAGCATACGCTAATTGAACTTCACATTTTTCCGCTAAATGTGCTGCCACGATATTTTTCGCGACATAACGTGCGGCATATGCTGCAGATCGGTCCACTTTTGTCGCATCTTTACCAGAAAATGCTCCCCCACCATGACGAGCATATCCACCGTACGTATCGACGATAATTTTACGGCCTGTTAATCCCGCATCTCCTTGTGGTCCACCGATCACGAAACGACCAGATGGGTTAATATAATATTTCGTGTTTTCATCTAATAAGAAACTCGGAACAATTGGTTTAATAATATATTCCTGTATATCTTTTTTAATTTGTTCTAATGTAACATCTTCCGTATGTTGAGTAGACACAACGATTGCATCTACCCGAACAGGTTTATCATGTTCATCATATTCTACCGTTACTTGTGTTTTACCGTCAGGCAGTAAATACGGTAATGTATGGTCTTTACGAACATCTGTTAATCGTTTTGCAATACGGTGCGCTAAATAAATCGGTAATGGCATTAGATCTTCTGTTTCATCACATGCATACCCAAACATTAACCCTTGGTCTCCCGCACCAATTTCCGATTCATCTGCCTCTCCTTCCCGTGTTTCTAATGCAACATCTACTCCACCTGCAATATCAGGTGACTGCTCATCGATAGCCGTTAATACGGCACATGTTTCTGCATCAAATCCGTAACGTGAATCCGTGTATCCAATTTCTTTTACTGTTTTACGAACGATGGAAGGGATATCAACATATACATTCGTCGTAATTTCACCGGAAACTAACACGAGTCCTGTTGTAACAGTCGTTTCACATGCAACACGTGCATACGGGTCCCCTTTTAAAATTTCATCTAAAATTGCATCCGAGATTTGGTCACTCATTTTATCCGGATGTCCTTCCGTTACTGATTCTGATGTGAATAAACGGCGATTCTTTGTCATTATAATTAAGCCTCCTATAAATATTACACGGAGCTCTACTCGATAGAGATCATAGGGAACGAGATGACTCGTTCATTTTTCATAAATAATGGAATTCATGAAAAAATCCTTTCCTATATAAAATGAGGAAAGGATATTGTTTCTGCCTTTCACTCTTATTGTTCAAGGAAAATCCTTGCATCAGGTTAGCACCTTTTCACATACTTGTGAGGTTGCTGGGCTTCACAGGGTCTGTCCCTCCACCAACTCCTAATAAGAGAGTCCGTTGTTTATTACATATGAAATATTTCCTGAAAAACACCTCTATATGTATACTATAATGGCTAGTCTATATGATAATAAGTGAAATGTCAATCGATTAAAGAAGAAATACAACCTTCTATATGCATGCGATAACCCGAACTTCTGAAAAAATTACGAATTCCGATTTTTTTCGTTCAAAAGTTTTCTCAAGTCAGAGGACACTTTGGATCCATACCAGTTCAATCCATCTAATAACTCAATGATTTCAGCCATCCCAATAAAAAACATCCCTGATATAAATCCACTGAACGCGGTAGTGAAAAAAACTCCCCAAGAAAATTCTGTTCGATCTATAGCCCCTATCCTTATTTCCGTTGGTGCAATCGCAGTACCAATTAAAACACTTACTATCATAATTGCCACTCCTAGTCCAACAAAAACTCGAGCCGTTTTATTACTTTTCCCCAATATGAACCCCACCCCTTCTTTTATGTATCTTACTTTTTTCCTATGCATCTTCAGCAACGAAACTTAATATCTTTTACCCGAACACGTATAGTATGAAACATTTCCATTTTTTCCCTATTATTTTGTTTTTTTCGCCCATTATCCAACGCTAAAATGGTAGTTCAAGTATTGATATGATTATGTTAAAATAGATTTACTGTAGTGAGACAAAGCTTTTGTGATTTTTTTCACAAAATTGTAATACATTTAAAAAACGTTATTGCACCAACGTTTTTAGACGTTTTAGCTTTTGTTTCATTATAATAAATTAACATTTTCTATTTGTTTTATTACATTAGTATGGACTAATTCGTTTAATGTGTTATACTATATTCAGATTTTAAAGTACACGAGAAAAAAGGATGGATTAATTCAATGAATACGACAGCTAGGTCAACTGTATCACAAGAAATTTTACAAAATGACAATGTTCATAACAATTTATCTGTACCAGGATTGGTAGAAAAGATTTTATCACGTAATGAAGGTGTATTAACTGCAACTGGATCAGTTCAAGCAACTACTGGAAAATACACTGGCCGTTCACCAAAAGACCGTTTCATCGTTCGTGATGACGTTTCTGATAACTTAGTAGATTGGGGAGAAGTAAACAAACCAATCGATGAGGCATCATTCCAAAAATTATTCGATAAAGTTGTAAATCACTTAAAAAATAAAGATGAAGTTTTCTCTTTTAAAGGATTCGCTGGAGCAGACGAAAAATATCGTTTACCAGTGGAAGTAGTAAACGAATATGCATGGCATAACCTTTTTGCACGTCAGTTATTCATTACACCGACGAAAGATGAGTTAGCAGCACATGAGGCTGGCTTTACAGTTCTCTCTGCACCGACATTAGAAGCAGACCCTCAAGAAGATGGGACGAATTCTGAAACATTTATCGTTATTTCATTCAAAGAGCGTGTCGTATTAATCGGTGGAACGGAATATGCTGGGGAAATTAAAAAATCTATTTTCTCTGTGATGAACTACTTATTACCACAACAAAATGTGTTATCTATGCACTGTTCTGCAAACGTTGGGGAGGAAGGGGATGTTGCTTTATTCTTCGGTTTATCAGGAACAGGAAAAACAACATTATCAGCTGACCCTTACCGTAAATTAATCGGTGATGATGAACATGGATGGAGTCCAAACGGTGTATTCAACATTGAAGGTGGTTGTTACGCAAAATGTGTTGATTTAACACGTGAAAAAGAACCACAAATTTTTGATGCTATTCGTTTCGGTTCTGTATTAGAAAACGTCGTACTCGATGATCAAACTCGTGAACCAGATTACTCAGACGTTTCATTAACAGAAAACACAAGAGCTGCATACCCGATAGAGAACATTGACAACATTATCGTTCCAAGTGTTGCAGGTCATCCAAATACAATTATTTTCTTAACTGCTGATGCGTCAGGAACATTACCTCCAATCAGTAAGTTAACGAAAGAACAAGCAATGTATCACTTTTTAAGTGGATATACGTCTAAATTAGCTGGAACAGAGCGTGGAATTACAGAACCAGAAGCAACTTTCTCAGCTTGCTTTGGATCACCATTCTTACCACTTTCTCCAGATCAATATGCAGAAATGCTTGGAGAAAAAATCGATCAGTTCAACACAAATGTATTTTTAGTTAACACTGGTTGGACTGGAGGCCCTTATGGAGTCGGTAAACGTATGAAACTTTCATACACTCGTGCAATGATTCATGCTGCACTAGAAGGTGAGCTAAACACTGTAGAAACCGTAAAAGATGAAGTATTCGGTCTAAATATTCCAGCTCATGTACCTGGAGTACCAGATGAAGTATTAGTTCCGCGTTTAACTTGGGAAGATAAAGAAGCATACGATGAAACAGCTAAAAATTTAGCAAAAGAATTCCATGCGAACTTCGATAAGTTCACAAACGCAAGCGAAGCAATCAAAAACGCTGGCCCAACATACAGAGGCTAACAAACTATCACAACATATGAACCCCGGTCATCATTCATAAGAATGGTGGCCGGGGTTTTTTGTTTGATAGACGCTCCTTGTCGTCGGGCCTTGCTTTGTGGAGCGGCGGGTGACGGCTTGCTGATTGCATCATGAGGGGGGGTGGTGTTTTTCAAGTCAACCTCCTTCTCGATTTTCGTTAATTTCGCAAGTGGGAGCGCTTTTTGCTGGGAACTTGCGGATATATCATTTAATTACGCAAGTGGAAGCGCTTTTCTTTGATAACTTGCGGATATATTCATTATTTCCGCAAGTGGGAGCACTTTTTTCAATTAACTTGCGGATATATCAACTAATTACGCAAGTTAGAGCACTTTTCTTCATGAACTTGCGGATATATCAACTAATTCCGCAAGTGGAAGCACTTTTTTCAATAAACTTGCGGATATATCAACTATTTCCGTAAGTTCAAGCACTTTTTTCAATTAACTTGCGGATATATCAACTATTTCCGCAAGTTCAACCACTTTTCTCAATGAACTTGCGGATATATTTTCATACAGCTTCCCTCCCCTCCACACCATCCTCCTTCCATGCACATTTTCAGCATTTTCACATACATTAATGTTGATATGAACATAAAGGAGTTTTGTGCAATGAAAAAAATGATGCTATGCATAACCGTGCTACTACTCGCGACCATTTTCACTGCTTGTAATACAACAACGAAACAGAAAGAAATTACATTATCTGAAGTGACCCGATCGGTTTTTTATGCGCCACAATACGCGGCAATTGAACTTGGGTATTTTGAGGAGGAAGGGATTGATATTGAACTACAAACCGCTTGGGGTGGTGACAAGGCGATGACTGCTCTCCTCTCTAACAAAGCAGATATCGCACTAGTTGGGGCTGAAACTTCCATCTATGTGAAACACCAAAACCCGAATGACCCTATCATTAATTTTGCACAACTGACCCAAACAGACGGTACATTCCTCGTTGCAAAAGAACCAAATGAAAATTTCCAATGGAACGATGTAAAAGAAACAAACTTTCTCGGTCAGCGCGTCGGTGGCATGCCACAAATGGTTGGTGAGTATGTACTCAAACAAAACGGCATTGACCCGCACGAAGACCTTGAATTAGAACAAAACATTGATTTCGCAAACATTCCGAGTGCTTTTTTAACGACAGACGCACAATATGTCCAATTATTCGAACCAACTGCCAGTACATTTGAAATGGAAGGAAAGGGCCATGTTGTTGCATCGTTTGGGGAACATTCTGGAAAATTGCCGTACACCGTCTTCATGACAAAAACGAGTACGATGCAGGAAGACGAAGAAATGATAGAACAATTTACGAAAGCCATTTACAAAGCGCAACAATGGATAGATAAAACTGACTCGGAAGAAATCGCTAAAATTATTCAGCCATATTTTGAAGATACTGAACTCGAACTACTTACCGCTTCCGTCGAACGGTATAAACAACAAGAATCATTTGCAACGTCCCCCATTCTATCTGAAGATGGCTGGAACCATTTGCAAACCATAATGGAAGAAGCTGGTGAACTCCCGGCACATGCACCATACAATGAGCTCGTCGATACATCAATCGCGAAAAAAGTGATGCAACAATAAGGAGGGAGTCGGATGGACTTTTTAACTTTTCACGAAGTTTCACATTATTATTTTTCCGAAAAAAATTATACGAAAGCAATCGAACATGTCGATTTTACGATGAAGGACGGAGAATTTATATCGATCATCGGCCCTAGTGGTTGTGGAAAATCAACGATCCTTTCCATCATCGCCCAACTAACTAAACAGACAGAAGGGCATATTTTCATCAACGGAAAAGCAATTGCCATGAGCGATATAACAGTCGGTTACATGTTACAGCAAGATTATTTATTTCCATGGCGGACAATTCTCGACAATGTCTTAATTGGGCCAAAAATGAACGGTACATTATCGAACGCTACAGTGGAAGAAGCACGTACACTTTTACACGAAGTCGGATTAGTGAATGTCGAAGAAAAATTTCCACAAGAACTATCCGGTGGCATGCGTCAAAGAGCCGCCCTCGTCCGAACCCTTATCAATGATCCGACCATTTTTTTATTAGATGAACCTTTTTCTGCTCTTGATTATGTAACAAAATTGACCCTCGAAAATCTCGTCGCCTCCATGATTAAAACATATAAAAAGAGCGCGATTTTAGTGACACATGATATTAGTGAGGCAATTTCCATGAGTGACCGAATTTTATTAATGGATGGTCAGCCTGGTACGATTAAAAAAATATTCACGATACCGAGCGCTCTTCGCGTAACCAAACCTTTCTACGTAAGACGTCATGAAGCATATCAAGCTTTGTTTGATGAAATATGGCAAGATGTACGAGGGAAAAAGGAGGAGCAAGTAGATGAAACAGACGATTGAAAATATATTGCATGACAATTTTAAAAAGAAAGTGAAACGTGAAAAGAAATTCGTCCTGACCGTACAACTCATTATATTCGTCCTTTTTATCGTCGGTTGGGAACTTGGCAGTCGTCTTCACTTACTTGATCCATTAATTTTTAGCTCCCCAACAAACGTGACGCTACTTATGGTTGAAAAATTGATCGATGGTACGATGACACATCACTTAGCTGTCACATTAATAGAAACGATTATCGGCTTTTTACTCGGTACATTGCTCGGCGTTATTCTTGCAACGATTCTATGGAGTTCCCGTCGATTATCGAATATCGCTGACCCATATTTGGTTGTCTTAAATGCGATGCCAAAAGTCGCCCTCGGTCCCATTTTCATTGTTGCTCTAGGTCCAGGTTATATTTCTATCATTATGATGGGAGCGATTATTTCTATCATCATTACAACAATCGTCGTTTTCACCGCATTTAGCGAAGTGGATGAACATTATATTACCGTATTAAAAACGTTTGGCGCAACGAGAAAACAAATTTTTACAGAAGCAATCTTCCCCGCCTCCTTTCCGACGATTATTTCTACTTTAAAAGTAAATGTCGGTCTAAGTTGGGTCGGTATCATCGTCGGGGAATTTCTCGTCGCAAATCAAGGGCTCGGCTACTTAATTATTTATGGTTTCCAAGTGTTCGACTTCACACTCGTCATGGCAAGTCTCGTCCTCATTGCTATTTTCGCAGCACTTATGTATAAAGTCGTTGAATTTATCGAAAAAAAATACTTGGAACGGGCGCGGTCATGAACATTCTATTCATCATTCAATAAAAATTAGAGACTAACATAATATCTGCTAGTCTCTAATTACTTATTTTTCTTTTTATACATCGTACTACATCTAATGGATGAACACTTTTAGTAACTGCTTTACCAACAATGACGATATTAATCAACGATAAGTCTAAATTAGAAAGTGATGAAGGAGTAATACCACCTGCAACAGCAATTTTACAAGATTGCAAGTTAGTCATAGTTTCATATAAATCGGATAGAGGGTTTATACTTTCTTTTTGTTCATCTATTCCTATATGTAAACAGAAATAACGACAGCCCATCCGATATAAATCATTAATTTTCTCTACATCCTGAACTCCTAATAAATCAATCATTACTTCCTTATCGTACTTTGTCGCAGTTTGTAGTACCTTTTCAATTGTTGACCTAGGAGAAAATGCCATACAAGATGTAATGTCGGCCCCTGCTTGAAATGCTTGAATTGCTTCACTTTCACCTGCGTCACATGTTTTCATATCTGCAAAAACTAAAGTATTCGAATATTGATTTTTAATCTTTCTTACAATACTCATACCATATTGTTTTATAACTCCTGTACCGACTTCTATCACATCAATTTCTTCTATCACCTTATCAAGTAAAGCAAAAATTTCTTTTTCTGTCATTCTGTCTAAAGCTAATTGAATGAGCATCCTGCTTCATCCTTTCACTACTCTCATTACACACCAGAATAAGCCATAAATCCACCATCAACAGGAACCGTTACACCTGTAACAAATCCCGAATAATTTTCATCTACTAACCATAAAAGTGTTCCAACTAACTCTTTTGCTTCACCAAAACGTTCCATTGGTGTGCTTGCAATGATTTTATTTGCCCTTGTTGTATAAGAACCATCTGCTTCCGTTAATAAATCACGGTTTTGTTCTGTTAAAAAGAAACCAGGTGCAATTGCATTTACACGTAAATTACTTTGTGCAAAATGCGTTGCCATCCACATAGTAAAATTATTAATACCAGCCTTCGCAGCACTATATGCAGGTACTTTTGTCATCGGAGCGTATGCGCTCATAGATGATATATTAACAATTGTCGGAGATGGACTTTTTAATAATTCTTTCCCAAAAACTTGACTTGTTAAAAAAGTACCAGTAAAATTTGTTGCAAATACTCGAGAAAAACCATCTGTTTCTAAATCAAAAAAACTTTTTCCTAATCCATTCGGTTCAAATATTTCATCATCTGTAATCGCATCTGGATGATTTCCACCTGCACCATTAACAAGAATATCTACCCTTCCAAATGTATGGAGAATCGCTTTCTTCGCTTCTTCTAATGAAGTTTTATCTAACACATCAGCTGCAAACGCAAAAGCATTGCCCCCATTATCAACAATCGATTTTGCTACGGAATCCCCTTTTTCAATCGTTCGATTTAATATGGCAATATTTACACCGTGTCTTGCTAATTCCATTGCCATTTCTGAACAAAGTACACCACTACCACCAGTTACAACTGCAACTCTACCTCGTAAATTTTCATGTATTGGATTCATTATGAAAGCTCCTTCTCTTTATAATGATAAGCATCCCATAATCCTAATAAATACATTATTCCTAATGCACGATCATACAATCCATATCCAGGTCGGCATTTCTCGTCCCAAATATGACGACCATGGTCTGGACGAACATACCCTGTATAATTTTGTGATGCTAGTTCCTTTATAACTCCTGCAATATCAATGGATCCATCTTCTGTTAAATGAGAAGTCTCGATAAAATCACCATTTTCATATATTTTTACGTTTCTAATATGAGCAAATGGAGAACGATGTGCATATTTATTTGCTAAATCCTTCATATCATTATTAGGATTTGCTCCTAACGATCCTGTACAGAATGTTAAACAATTTGATGGAGAATCTGAAATAGAAAATAATTTTTTTATGCTCGCTTCTCCCGTCATGATTCTTGGCAAGCCAAAAATCGACCATGGTGGATCATCAGGATGTATGGCCATTTTTATATTATGTTCTTCACATATAGGTAAAATTCGTTCTAAAAAATATGCTAAATTATCCCATAATTTTTCCTCATCAATAGTTTCATATGCTTTGAATAACTCTTGAATTCTATCTAATTTCTCTGGTTCCCATCCCGGTAATGATAAATCTGTTGCATCTGAAACAGATTTGAATAAATCAAATGGATCCACTTCTTCTATTTTTGCTTTTTCATAAAATAATGCTGTTGAACCATCTGGTAATGGGTGAAATAAATCTGAACGAGTCCAATCAAAAATAGGCATAAAATTATAACAAATAACTTTTACACCGAACTCACCTAAATTTTTAATCGTTTCAATGTAATTATCAATATATACATCCCGATCTTCATCACCTATCTTAATGGATTCATGTATGTTTACACTTTCAACTACATCCGCATGAAAACCGAAAGATGTAATGTAATCAACTTCGGACTTTATTTCTTCCTTCGTCCATACTTGCCCCACTTCTTTTTTATGAAGTGCCCATACAATTCCTTTCACATTAGGAATTTGTTTTATTTGATCTAATGTGACTGTATCATTATCACGTCCATACCAACGAAATGTCATATCCATTAAAAACAGCTCCTTTATATTTTTGACAAGTATTTTTTACACTGTTCCATAACACCTTGTGCACCATCTTCTTTAAATGCCTTCGTTAAATCACTACCTATTCCGACAGCGAAAGCTCCATCATCTAACCACTGTGTAAAGTTATTCACATGGATGCCACCTGTAGGCATAATTCGTACATGTGGCAATGGTCCATTAACTGCTTTTATAAAGGAAGACTCAAAGTTATTTGCAGGGAATAGTTTAATAACGTCACAACCATATTCATAAGCTGTAACCATTTCTTTTATAGTTAGACAACCTGGTAAATAAGGTACAGCATACCGATTACATACTTTACTAATTTCTTCACTAAAATGTGGGCTAACGATAAATTTTGCACCATGTAACAATGCATCACGAGCTGTTTCAGCATCTAATACTGTTCCTGCTCCAACCAAGGCATTTTCTTTGTTCAAAATTTTTATTACATCGCTTGCATTCGGTGTCGTATATGTTACTTCAATTGCATGGAACCCACCTTTAATTGCCGCTTCTGAAATCGCTACAGCTTCCGCCTGATTATTTCCACGAATAACCGCAACAACTTTCGATTGTTGTAATTGTTGTAACACCTCATATTTTGGTAACATATTTTCCCTCCTATTCAAAGGTGATAAGTGCTTTCCTAACTTTATCTGGATTTTTTTCAATAAAATCGAACGCCTCTTTAATATCTTCCATACTATAAGTTTGAGTGATAAAATCATCAACTTGTAATCTTCTGTCATTCAATAAGGAAATTACTTCTGGAAATTGATTTGTTTGTAATCTAGAACCGACAATGGTTAATTCATTTTTTGTAATTGGCAATTGCTGAATATTTGAAGGTATATCTGTAAAACCTAAACAAACGACTGTTCCAGCAGGAGAAGCAATACTCACGCCTAATTCAAATGTTTGTGGAATACAAACCGCATCAATAACTACATTAATTCCTTCCCCTTTTGTTTTTTCCATTATGTTATTAACTAAATTTTTATCATTAGCTTGTAAAATAACATCCGCTCCATTTTCTTTAGCAAACTGTAAACGGGATTCATCCAAATCTGTCATATAAACAAAGGCACCTTTTAACTTTGCCATCTTCAAAGCACATATTCCAACTGGTCCACAACCCTGAATAAGAACAGAATCTCCTTCTTCTACATTTCCACGCCAAACAGATTGTGCGCCAATTGTCATCGGTTCTGCTAAAACTGCATCTTCCCAATCTAATGTAGAGTCAACGATATGCAACTGCTTTTCCGGCAATACAAAAAACTCACGCATTCCACCATCTTCATGAACACCAAAGACAGATAATTGTTTACATACATTTTGGCGTCCTTTTCGGCACGCATAACATTCTCCACAATATGAGATCGGTTCCACCACAACATGGTCACCAACTCGAACATTCGTAACTTTCGAACCAATTTCTAATACTTCACCAGTTACCTCATGTCCAATAACACGTGGGTATGTTGCTAATGGATTTGTACCATGATAAATATGCATGTCTGAACCACAAATACCTACACGTTTCGTTTTCACTAAGACATCATAATCATCATTAATTTTCGGTTTGTTAGTGTCTTGAATCACTAACTCATTTGGTCCTACCACTTGAACACATTTCATTTTTGTCATCCCCTAATTAAATAAACTCGGTAAATACAACGTTAATGCCGGTATAAATGCAACGAGTAAAAGTACAATCACACTAACAAGCAAAAATGGTAGTAATTCCCTCGTTGCTGTCCCCATAGATACCTTCCCTATTTGCGAGGCGACAAAGAGACATACACCGACCGGTGGTGTTACAACTCCAATAATCATTGCTAACACCATCGTTACACCAAAATGTATTGGATCCATCCCGATTGATGTTGCAACTGGTAATAATACTGGAAATAAAATTACTAAACCAGCAATCGTTTCCATAAATGTACCTACAAAAAGGACTAACGCTAAAATTAATAAAATAACGATATATTTATTTGTTGAGATTCCTAAAATAACATCTGCAACCATTTGTGGGATTTGCTCACTTATTAAAATCCACCCAAAAAGATTTGCAAAGCCAACTAATAACATAATAGATGCTGTTGTCGTCATCGTGTTTAACATTATTTTAGGAATTTCTATAACTGGTAATTCTCGATATACAAAAATACCAATGATAAGTGCATAAATTACTGCAACAATAGATGCTTCTGTTGGTGTAAATATTCCTCCCAAAATTCCATATAAAATAATCAATGTCATTAATAGCGCCCAAAAAGCACCAAAAAAGCTTTTTACAATTTCTTTAAATGATTTAGCTTCTCCCTTTGGATAATTACGTTTTACAGAAATAATGTAAGTTGGAATCATTAATCCAAGACCAATCATTATCCCGGGAATAATACCTGCAACGAATAAATCACCAATTGATAAAGATGCTAATGTACCGACAATAATCATCGGTAATGATGGTGGGATAATAGGTCCAACTGTAGAGGATGAGGCTGTTACTGCCACGGAAAATCCGGCACCATAACCTTCTTTTTTCATGGCAGGAATTAATATTCCACCAATACTAGCCGTATCTGCTAATGCTGTACCAGAAATTCCACCGAATCCCATAGACGCACCTACGTTTGCTAATCCTAAACCACCACGTACACGCCCTAATATACTATTTGCAAAATCAATTAAACGATTCGTAATACCCCCAACATTCATTAAATTACCTGCTAAAATAAAGCCTGGAATACATAATAATACAAATGAATTTAATCCTTCAAACATTTTTTGTGGGATAATACTTAACGATATATCTGCAACTACTAAATAAAGAACTGATGACAATCCCAGACTAAATGCAATCGGAAATCCTAAGAAAATTAATACTAAAAATGATATAAATAACATTAAGGCCATCATATTTCTCCACCGCCAGACACTTCGTATTTATTTTGTTTATGTTTAAATAAATACCATAATCTTACTAAACAATAAAATGATAAGAAAACAGACATTATTAACATGGAAGAATGAATTAATGACATTTTAAATGGCATGGTAGCAGATTTTTGTTTATGTCCTAAAATCATAAAATAATACGATTCTTTACTCATAATAATGCTAAAAACTAAAATGATTGTGTAAATAACAATTTCATATATTCTTCTAACCTTGTCACTTAATCTACCAATAATCAAATCCACATTAATATATTCATTTTTTAATAAAGCAAGAGGTGCACCACAACTTATTGCAAATAAAAAGAAATATCTTGTCAACTCTTCCGTCCAAACATATGAAAATGGTAAAAACCTAGATAAGATCTGTATACAAACAATAACGATAATTCCTGTAAAGGCTATGATAGCTAAAATACTTAATATATTCGTTATCATTCGAAAAGTGAACTTCATGATTATTCACTTCCTTTCAAATTTATAATGCGAAAGGCACGACTATAATAAGTTGTGCCTTTCATACTAATTACTCAACTTCTAAAATCTTTTCGTATAATTCATACTGTTCTTCAGATAATGTCTCTTTTAATGCAGGTTCCATTTTCTCTCTAAATGAATCTTGATCTACATCTATAAATTCCATCCCAGCTTCTTCTAGTTCTGATTCAATCTGATCGATTTCATCTTCAAACAATTTCGCACCAAACTCTTGTGCTTCTGCAGCAGCTTCACGAACCGCTTCTTGTTGTTCTTCTGTTAAAGCATTAAATTGCTCATTCCCTACAAGTACATAAATCCATGAATAAACATGTTCAGTTCTATTCACATAATCCTGAACTTCGTATAATGCACCACTTTGAATTAAATCAACCGGGTTTTCTTGTCCATCAATCACATTTTGTTGTAATCCTGTAAACACTTCGTTAAAATCCATTACTTGAGGCTTTGCTCCAACTGAATCCCAAGCATCTAAAAACAATGGCACATTTGGTACACGCATTTTAAAGCCTTTTATGTCCTCTACTTTTTCAATCGGTTTATTTGACGTTAAATTTCTCGGAGCTCTAGTTAAATAAAATAACGGTGTTAATTCCGCTTCTTCAATAATTTGTTTCTCGATTTCTGCTCCGATGTCACCTTCTACAACGCTTTTCACATGGTCACCATCTCTAAACGCATAAGGAGTTGCTAAAAGTGCTGCTTTCGGTGCCCAATTTTCTAATGTTTCACCAGAGAATACTAAATCTGCAGTTCCTGCATGAATTGCATTAATTGTATCTGTTTCTCCACCTAATGTATTACTAGGATAAATTGTAATTTCAATTCCACCATCAGTTTTTTCATTTACTAATTCAGCAAATTTTTCCGCTGTAGCATGCCAAATATGATTTTCATCTGCTAAATGTCCTAACTTCCACTTCACCGTATCCCCTTTAGAACCACTATTCTCTCCGTTATTTCCACTATTGTTATTAGAACCACAAGCCGCTAAAACAAAAATCGCAACTATTAATGTAATAAACCATTTCATATTCTTCATTTCAATTTCCCTCCAATTAACTATTTAAGTAATTATATACACTTGTTGGAATAGTAACACCTTTCTCTTTATTCCTTGCTTCTATGGCATGCTCTATATCACCTGGAACATATACTTGTTTAACACCTTTTTTCGGTGGTACATTCCGTAACTCTTCCATCATTTGATCCATTTGCTCTAAAAATTGTTCTTTATTCGTAAACATTTCTGGATCAATTGCACAAAAATAATGTCCTAACTTCCTTTTTTGATCTAAATCATCATACATTTTGGAAATATGAGGACCAAATTTTGACCCCGTTAATAAACCAGAAAAAATATCTACTACAATTGCTAAGCCGTACCCTTTCACTCCACCAAATGGTAATAAAGACACAACTTTATTTGGATCTGTTACCGATTCTCCTTTTTCGTCCACCCCCCATCCTATTGGAATAGGTTCATTTTTTTCTTTATGATTAAGCACCTTACCTAACGCAACGTTAGATGTTGCCATATCTAAAATAAATGGTTTATTTCTTTTAGCAGGGACACCATATGCGATAGGATTTGTACCTAAAAACGATTCGGTTCCTCCATAAGGGACAACAATTTTATCAGTCTGTGACATGGCAATTCCAATTAAACCTTGATTCGCAATTTTTTGAACGTAATAACTTAACGCACCACAATGACTACTATTTATAGCAGTTACCATTCCTACTCCATTTTCTTTCGCCAAATGAATTGCCTTATTTGTTGCTTCATCTGCGACCACATGACCAATTCCATCACCACCATTTACAATACCAGTAACTTTTCCGGTCTGTTCAAATGAAATTGTTGGAGCTGTATCAATACCGCCAGCAGCAATCCTATTTACATAATGTTCCGTTCGTAACACTCCATGGGAATTCACATTTCTTAAATCTGCATGTATTAAAATTGTCGCTACCTTTTGTGCATGAGCTTCACTTAATCCAACTTCCTTTAATTTTTTGTATGACAGTTTCTTTAACTGTTCATGTGACAAAGTTACAGTATCCATTTATACACCTACTCCATGTTTGTATGATTCTCAATCATTGTTGTTATATCGTTAGTACTATCGATTATTGCTGCATCAAGAATGATATGTGCCATTTGATCAAATTGATTCCCTAAAGGTTGAATGGTTTTCATATCACTTTGTAATGTATGCTTTGTCGCTGCATTTATCCATAAACCACTTAACAAAGAATCGCCTGTTAACGCTTCCTTATTTGCTGTCACTAAAAAAGTCGTCGCGCCAATATTTTCAGCTAGTTTTCTAATATGACGAATCGCATTGGTTTTAGCAGATCCAGAAATTAAAATACAGACGTCATTTTCACGAATTGCTGGGCTTATGGTTTCACCAATGACATATACTTTTTTACCACTGTGCATACATCTCATCGCAATCATTTTTGCTACTAATCCCGAACGACCTTCTCCGAAAAAATGGAATGTTACATCTTTTCGTAGTAACTGAACGATAGATTCGTATTCTTGTTTATTTATTTGTTGTATGCAAAATTGCAATTCACTTAAAATTGAATGAACCGTTTTCATAAACGTATATCATTACCTTTCAATTAATTGTATATTATTAATAAAGGCTTCTACTTCTTCAATATAAGGAAGTCCCTCATTATCTCCACTTACTGTTGTAACTAGTGCACCTACTCCATTTGCAAAACACAACCTAGATTCATAGTCTTTTTCATGCAAGTATCCATATATATAACCCGCATCAAAACCATCACCAGCACCTACTGTATCAACAACGTTGACATTAAATGCTTCCTGCTCATACCAAGTATTGTTGCAATATAATTTCGAGCCATTTTCCCCATCTTTGATTACCAATTCTTTTATGTCATAATCGTTTACAAATTGAATAAAATCAATTTCGTCTATTTTATTGGTAATCATTTTTAATTCATCTAACCCTGTTAACATAATATCAACGTATGGAAAAATTCTTTCAAAGGTAGCACGTGCTTCTTCAATTGTCCACATTTTCAGACGAATATTTGGGTCAAATGAAACTGGAATTTTATATTCTTTTGCTTTTTTTAATAATGTTTCAATCATATCGATATTTTTTTTATTTATGGATAAAAAAACACCTGTAATATGAATTAAATCAATGTCATTTAATAATTCATCTGTTATTAAATGTTTTGTCATCGTTAGAGTCGGTGATGGATGACGATAATAAAACGTGCTTCCAGAACCATCTTCATTAATTTGTTTGAAATTTATAGATGTTGGATATTCATCGGTAAACTCCACCTCTGACATATCGACTCCTTCGCCACGCGCAAAATTAAAAATCGCTCTACCAAACTCATCTTTTCCTAATCTACTAATCCATTTACAATCCACGCCCAATCTCGCCATACCAATGGCAAAATTTAATTCTGCCCCACCCGCTCTTCTTTCAAAATGTGTAACATACCTTAAAGGACCTTTTGAAATTGGATTCATCGTCACAAGCGCATCACCAATTGTCAGCACCTTTTTTTGTTTTTTCATTTTATCTATCTCCTATAACTATATTGATTCTCTTTTAATTACTGTCGGCATATAACGTTTTACCTGATATATGTCCTTTAATTTTTCTTCATCCATTAAATCAAGTAATTTTTTTGCAGCATCTTTTCCAATTTCAAATGTTGGTTGTTTAATCGTTGTAATTGGTGTAGAAGCTATTTCCAAATAATCAGAATCGTCAATTGAAATAATAGCTATTTCATTTGGGACGGAAATATTTTTCTCTTTTAAAAACTTTAATAGTTCAATTAATGAAATATCATTTGTTGCAAAAAATGCGTCTGGTAAATTTTTTGTTACATAAAGATGTTCTAATTTATTTTTAATATTATTTTTATCAGTCGCAATAATCCATTCATCATTGTATGGCAAATTTAATTTATGGATTGCTTTTTTAAATCCATTTAATCGTTCAATTCTAGGTGTAACAAGGTTTTCTAACGATGTACTAACAACACCAATTTTCGTATGTTTTTCCATTAGTAAACTAATCGCCATTATAGCTGCCTTTTCATTATCTAACATAAAAGCAGGATAAATTAATGGCTCAATCTTTCGGTCAATAAAGACAATTGGAAAATTACTTTTCTTTAAAGTTTCATAATAGGACATATTTCCACCAGTTGGTAAAATAATAAGCCCATCAACTTGTTTTGCAATTAACATTTCCATATAACGTCTTTCTTTTTCAGGTTGGTCATCTGCATTGCATACAAATACTTGCACATTCACTTCTTCACATACATCTTCAATTGAACGAATAATCTCATTAGAAAATGAGTGAATGATATTAGCAACAATGACTCCAATTGTATATGTTTTTCTTTGTTTTAAACTTTTCGCAATATAATTAGGAACATACCCTAATTCTTCTATCGATCGCTCAATTCGAATTTTTGTTTCTTCTGCCATATACTCATATCGTTTATTTATAAACTGTGAAACAGTGCTTTTCGATACACCTGCTTTTTCTGCCACATCTTGCATCGTTACCTTTTTCATTTATCTCTTCCTTTACTAAACCGGTTTACTAAATCGATTTAGTAAAATTATAATATAGTTATATCATATTTGCAATCGTTTTCAGTTAATTAATTGAAATATTTTTAAAATCATAACTATCAGCTTTTTATGTTCTACATGAACACAAAAAAACTAAGCCTTTTATCGGCTTAGTTTTTTATGTCAAAATGTCGTTCAATATATGCAAGACAATGTGTCAATACATCATCTTTCATCATAAAACTGAATAGATCATTTTCTTTTATATTCGAAGGAATATCATCGAATAAACGTGGTCCTTCTGTTTCATAATATGTCACCTGTTCTTCTATCTGTTCAATCATCGCAAAATAAACATTTTTAATGATAGAATCACTTTTCCCAGCTACATGATATTGTGCGATATAATGCAACTGTTGTACGGTTGCACCCGTTTCTTCCATTACTTCACGAATTGCGGCGACATCAGCTGTTTCACCAGGTTCCACTTTTCCGCCGGGAAACTCGACTCCACGGCTTTTATGTTTCGTCATCAACCATTTATCATGATAACGTGCAATAACCCACACATGTTTCGGGTCTTTTGAAAATGGTTCTTCTTCAAACGACAATTGTACTTTATTTTTGTAAAAATCTTTGAATGTAAATTTCAACCTTCCAGTCAACCTTCCCGCTTCTATTTCTATTTTAAATGATACCATTTATTAGGAAAAATAGAAACGAATCTACCAGAAACTATTTCAATCTTTTCACTTCTGTTAAAATTCCTTCCTCCATCATGCGATCTTTCGTCTCCTGATCCGCAAGGCGATAAACATTTTCATAAATATCACGCAATGTTTCATTGTACCTATCATTCGACACATCATTCGAATACGGCATAATTGGAATATGTGCCCTCACATATGAATCAAATTCATATTTTCCTAATTCGGTAAATTTCAACTCCAACATATCTGCTTCTTGTTGTGATGCAGTGATGACTAAACCACGTGCTTTTCCATTAGTCACTTCTGTTAACTGCTTTGCTTGCACATCGACCTCATAGCGTTTTTTCTCCATCCGTATCAACCTCCATTAATAGGTTGTACCAATTATAGGAAATTCATACATATTTTTTACAACTGTTCCGCTAATTTATGTCGCATAATTTTATTAGAAGCATTTCTCGGTAAAACATCTACGATAAAAAATTGTTTCGGAATTTTATACGATGCAAGAGATTCGCGCAATGATGCTCGAAGGGACGCTTCATCAACCTTTTCGTCCGTCACGATAAATGCAACAGGTACTTCCCCCCATACATCATCACGTTTCCCAACGACAGCAGCATCAAGGATGTTCGAATTTTTTAGCAAAACTTGTTCAATTTCTGTCGGATAAATATTTTCTCCTCCAGAAATGATTAAATCATTACGACGATCCACGACATATAAAAATCCTTCCTCATCGAATCGTCCTACATCTCCAGTATGGAACCAGCCGTCATGGAAACTTTTTTCATTTGCCATGTCATTTTTATAATAACCTTCCATTACCATCGGTCCCCGTACGAGAATTTCCCCGATGCCATCTTCATTCGGAGCATCAATTTGTATGTCAGCCGGGAAAAGGGCTTTCCCAGATGCACCTAATTTCCGGTGTGCATCTTGTTCACTAAGTGTGACGATTTGCGATGTCGTCTCTGTCATGCCATATGACTGGAACAATGGGATAGATTTTTTCTCCACTTCATCGAGTAAAACACTTGGCACAGAGCCACCACCAAGTAGAATGCAACGTACATTACTCGGAAAACTTTCCCCTTTATTGTCTTCTATGTAATTTTTCAACATTAAAGTTACAAAAGATACGATCGTTATTTTGCGATTTTTCATCGCTTCATACACGATTTCTCGGTCATATTTTTCCATCAGAAAAACGGTCATCCCATATATAACACTTTTTACTAACGTCGAAAAGCCACCAATATGGAACATCGGCAATGTTAGTAACCACTTGTCATCTTTATGAAGCCCTAAATTCAATGCCGAACTAACCGCACTCCACCAATGATTGCTATATGTATGAACAACTGCTTTCGGGTAGCCCGTCGTTCCAGACGTAAACATCATCGTATAAGGTTGCGTCATATCCATTTCCTTTTTTAACGAAATATTTGCTTCTTGTAAGGAAAAAATGGTTTCGAATGTGTGCATGTTTGAAAAATCTAATCCCTTTTCTGTAAGCAACTCTTCTTCTCCAATTAATAGTTGGACATCCGCCGTTTTTAATTGATATGTCAATTCACGGTTCGTCAATTTCGTATTCAATAAAACAAGGACGGCCCCGATATATGTGCATGCATGTGCGATAAAGGCGATATTTTCACTATTTTGTGCGAGGAGTGCAACTTTTTCGCCTTCCTTTATATGGAGTGCAGCCATTTGTTTGGCGATTTGTTTACTTTGGCGTTGCATTTGCTTGAATGTCCACGTCGTTCCATCTACCTTTTCCAGCGCAATGCCCTCCGGTTGCAAATATGCTTGACGGTCCAGCCATAGAGGCATTTTTTCTCCCATTCCAATCCCTCCTTTTAAATTTTATTTACAATGATTCATTAAAATTGCATGATTGTAGCAATTGGACATAGCATCTTTGTTATGTCTACATTCTGGCGCACTTTCAATACAGTTATTGCAAATGCACGGGTGGCGAGGTGGCGCCTTGCGTCCCTGAGATTCTAATTTTCGCGATTTCAAGGACGGTAGAGCGGCCCAGCGTCCCTGAGATTTCAATTTTCCTGATTTCAAGGACGATAGAGCAGCCCAGCGTCCCTGAGATTCCGATTTTCGCGATTTCAAGGACGGTAGAACGACCCAGCGTCCCTGAGATTCCGATTTTCGCGATTTCAAGGACGGTAGAACGACCCAGCGTCCCTGAGATTCCGATTTTCGCGATTTCAAGGACGGTAGAACGACCCAGCGTCCCTGAGTTTCCAATTTTTCTGATTTCAAGGACGGTAGAGCAGTCCAGCGTCCCCGAGTTTCCATTTTTCCCGATTTCAGGGACGATAAAACAGCCCCCGCTCCCAATCCCAACATCTTAGAAACAAAATGAAACACGTACCAGCGAATGGTCGTGTTTCATTTTTTCTACGATGCTTACTTATTAAGGGAAACGAGGGAATTGATCGAAGTCTGGAGTGCGTTTTTCTTTAAACGCGTCGCGTCCTTCTTTTGCCTCGTCTGATGTGTAATATAATAATGTTGCGTCTCCACCCATTTGTTGCAATCCTGCTAAACCGTCTGTTGCAGCGTTGAATGAAGCTTTTAAGAAACGAAGTGCAGTAGGTGATTTCGCTAAAATTTCCTCACACCATTCTACTGTCGTTGCCTCTAATTGTTCTAATGGAACGACTTTGTTAACTAAGCCCATTTCATATGCCTCTGCAGCAGTGTACTGGCGACATAAGTACCAAATTTCACGAGCACGTTTTTGGCCAACCATTTCCGCTAATAGACCTGCACCATATCCAGCATCAAAGCTACCAACTTTTGGTCCAGTTTGTCCGAATGTTGCATTTTCGGAAGCGATTGTTAAATCACATACAACGTGTAACACGTGTCCGCCACCGATTGCGTACCCATTTACCATCGCGATAACTGGTTTAGGAATCGTACGGATTAAACGTTGTAAGTCTAATACGTTTAGACGAGGGATTTGATCTGTTCCAACGTATCCACCATGTCCACGGACAGATTGGTCTCCACCTGAACAAAATGCTTTGTCCCCTTCACCTGTTAAAATGATGACGCCAACACTTGCATCATCGCGAGCATCTGCAAATGCATCGATCATTTCACTTACTGTAAGTGGTGTGAACGCATTATGTTTTTCTGGACGGTTCATCGTAACTTTTGCGATGCCGTTTGCTTTTTCATATATAATTTCTTCATAATCTCTTACTTTTTCCCATTGTACCATTATGGACACCTCTTTATATATTTTTTAATAGAATAAATTGCCTCATTCGAATGCCAATCTCGCCTAAACGTAAATAATAGAGGACGGTCTCAGCAGCTATCTCACCTTTTCAAACAAAACGTATTCATTCTATTTTTGTTAACTGCTTCCATACTATTTTAGCAAATTTTTCAACTTGTTCAACATGCACACAATGTCCTGCCTGTGCTACGACAAAAAGTTCTCCACAAGAAAGGGAACGCTTCATTTTTTCATTTATATGGACGAATTTTTCATCTTGTGCGCCAACAATGAGCGTCACTGGCATGGCCATCGCCTCTAGCATGTCCCACCAAGGTTCTTGCACACCAGTTCCCATCGTTCGTAACGACATCGCGAGTCCTGCTTTTGATTGTGATAAACGTTCCGCGCGAATGGTTGCTCGTACCGCTTCCGGTAACGCTTTTTGCGTCGCAAATAATGGGATATTTTCCCACGCATCGACAAAAGCTTCCACCCCATTCGTTTCAATTTTCTTTGCTAAAACTTCATCCCTTTCAACTCGTGCCGTTCTTTCTGCTTCTGTCGCAAGTCCAGGTGATGCACTTTCTAAGAGGAGGGCACGCACTTTTTCAGGAAAAAATTGTGCAAACGACAATGCCGTTCTTCCTCCTAAAGAATAACCGAGCAAGATACACCTATGTACGTTCAGTTCCTCCAGCAATGCATGTAAGTCATTAGAAAATTGCTCCATCGTTCGACCTGTCGGGCAATTTGTTTTTCCATGTCCAGGCAAATCGATTCGGAGGACGGTAAACTGGTCGCGTAATGTTTCAGTGAGCAAATCCCACGTATGCATGGTCCCGGTAAAACCGTGCAATAAGACGAGCATATCACCTGTCCCTTCGATACGATAGCGATAAGTTGCATCCCCAACGGTAAAAAATTGATCCTCCTGCTTATTCGGCATCTTGCTCCACCTTTTGAACAATTTTTCCCCAAACATCCCGGTGCCATGCGACATTTTCAGCACGATCTGTCTGGACTTCAATGACAGATAAGCCCTTTATTTGTAAACTTTGCTCATACTGTTGAATGAATGCATCGACATCTTCGACAATGCTGTAAATACCTTCATACATATTGACCGCATAAGAGAAGTCAATGTGTAACGGCGTTCCGAATAATGTTTCAAAATGTTTCTCCTCTCTGGACTGAGGAAGAAACGAGAAGATACCTCCACCATTATTATTGATGACGACGATTGTAATGTCAATGTTATAATGTTTCGCCATCCATAAACTATTTAAATCATGATAAAAACTTAAATCCCCGATCAACAAAGTGACACGTTTTTTCGTGACAGCCGCCATCCCTAACGCGGTTGCGATTGTTCCATCAATGCCACTAACGCCACGATTCGCTTGTACGATAATATTTTTATCTGTTTGGAAGAAAAATGTATCGATATCTCGGACTGGCATACTGTTTGCTGTAAATAAAATACTATTATTCGGGATACAAGTCGCTAATGTACGTGCGGTAATTCCTTCTGTTAACGTCGTATCTTCCGCTTGTAAAAAATCTTTCGCCAATTGTTCCGTCACTTGCCATTTATGCAACCATGTACGATCTTCTTTTGCTTCCAAATAGTGCATCATATCTTCACAAAAGCGGACACTATTAGCGATAATATATTGTGTATCATCATTCGTCGGCTCGCGCACTTCTTCGCCTTCTTCGACGACAAACTGTGGCACATGACGATGTTCTGTCGTATAAAACATAAAATTCTTTGAAATCGGCATCGCACCAAAACGAAGAATATAATCAGGTTGAAAATCGGCTCGGATTTTTTCGGTACGTAAAACAGCATCATAGGTTGTCATGATGGTAGCTTTCTCATGTGCACCTGCACGAAGTTGTGACAATGGATCGGCCAAAATCGGAATGTTTAACAGTTCACTTAATGCGACGACTGCATCTGCTAACGTCATATCAAATTGTGGCCCACAAACGATGAGCCCACGCTCTTTTTCTTGCATCACTTTTGCTAATTGCATTAATTGTGTCGGCTCCAAACGTTTTTTACCAGTATGTAACACATTAAAACGTTCTTTTCGTTTGCCCCAAATATTGTCTAAAGAAAAATCAGGAACGAGTGGTTCACGAAACGGGAAATTTAAATGGACAGGTCCCGCCACAGGTCCTTCTGCAATACGATATGCACGCCCTGCTCGTTGTCTTACGTAATCAAGCATCATATCGGACCCTTCTGGTAAGGCCATTTCTTCAAACATTTTTACAAAATCGCCATACATCCCAACTTGATTAATCGTCTGGGATGCACCGATATGCCGTAATTCATGTGGTCGATCAGCTGTTAAGACGATGAGTGGTACACGTGCATACTTCGCCTCCACGATGGCTGGCATATAATTTGCCGCCGCTGTACCAGATGTACAAACGATCGCAACAGGTTTTTTCGTCTTCTTCGCAATCCCTAATGCAAAAAATGCAGCAGAACGTTCATCGATGACGACATATTCTTTTATTTTTTTATGTTCGCATAACATCATCGCTAGTGGCGTCGATCTTGACCCTGGCGAAATGACGACATGCGTTAGCCCGCTACGGAATAACTCATCGACAAAGTTACCAACATAGCGGGTTACATTTTCTATATGATTCATTCGTTATCCTCCAACACATTATACATTGGTAAAAATTTTACCCCTGTTTCTTCATATTCCATCTGTGGGTCTGAATCACGCATGACCCCACATCCAGCAAACAACGAAATTTCCTCCCCTTGCGCAAGTCCTGAACGAATGGCGACCGCAAATTCCCCATTATGATTCGAATCGACCCAACCGACTGGGGCACCATACCAACCACGGTCTAATCGTTCATGTTCCCGAATATACGTTAATGCCGCTTCTTTCGGTAAACCTCCGAGCGCTGGTGTCGGGTGCAATTTTGCTACCGTATTAAAAATCGATTTGTTCGCTTTTAATGTTGCTGTCACTGGTGTAAACAAATGGTGTAAATTCCGTAATGTCCATACAGTCGGTTCATTCGGAATATGTACCGTTTCACAATCATCCTCGATACTATCACGAATCATTTGGACGACATAATGATGTTCTTCACGGTTTTTCGGGTCTTCTAATAAATCTTGTGCAATTTGTTTATCTTCTGCTTCTGTTTTGCCACGTGGTGCCGTTCCTGCAAGACATGTCGATAAAAGCTCGTCCCCTTCTACTTGAACGAGTCTTTCTGGTGTGGCACCAATGAAGCAATTGTCTTCCTCTTTTTCAAATGCAAACACATAACTATTCGGCTGTGTTTCCATTAAACGATGTAACATCCATGCGATATTTGCACGTTGATTTAACTGCACGCGCATTTCACGAGCGAGCACAATTTTTTTCGCTTCGCCGCTTTTAATTGCATCGACTGCTTCTTGCACAGACTGTTTCCACTCATTCGGTGCAATCTCTTTTTCGGCAACGATTTTTTGTCCTGACACTTTCTTTAAGGATGCCGGTTGTAAATATTGCTTCATTTCCTCTATTCGAAGTAACACTTCTGCAATATCTGTCGTTTCATTCATTTCTATTTGAAATGTTACATAGTAGTTATTTTCATGATGTACGACCGTCATTTCAGGAACCATTAGCGCACTCGTTTCGTACTTTTCCCATAAAGTCGTTCGGTTTTTCTTTGGGTCAAAATCCATCCCACCAAGTGCAATTGCCCCTGTTCCAACTGTTTCATAAGGATCGTAAATAATGGCCTCTTGTACAAAAGTCTCCCACTGTTGTTGCAATGCATGAATTTGATCATCTGATGCGATAATCGTCTTTGTCGTTCCAATTCCTACGATGGAAAAATCTTTTTTTCCATTCGTCCAAAATTGACGTTGTTTTCCTTTATTTTTTGCAGCATTAAACACATCGATCATGACGACTGGCGCAATTTTTTCAGACCAGCTAATGAACAATCTTTTACTTGCTTGTACTGCTTTTTCTTTCGTTTTATATAAAAAGGACTGTAACGTTTTTTCCTGTAAATCAATCATTACGATACCTCCAATAATACGTAGCATTTTCGCTACTCTTCTATTTTATGCTTATTTTGATAGATTCTCAAGAAAATGGACTGTTTTTCATTGTTTTCATTCCATAAAATTGACATGTCGTTGTCCATTCCATAAGATAAATAAGGAGTATGTTTTTTTATGGAGAAAAAGAAGGAGATTTATTCAAATGGCACATGATAAAACGATGATCAAAGAAGTGTTAAATGAACGAGATGGATTTCAAGTTTGGTGGCGTTTATTACGTCCCCACACCTTAACAGCCTCGTTTATTCCTGTCTTTGTCGGAACGGTTTTTGCCTATGTGGAACAAGAAACGTTTCACCTATTATTATTTTTAGCGATGTTACTCGCATCAATTTTAATACAAGCGGCGACAAATATGTTCAATGAATATTATGATTTCGTTCGTGGATTAGATAATGAAAAATCGGTCGGGATTGGTGGGACCATCGTCCGGGATGGGGTACAACCAAAAACGGTCTTACGTTTAGCGTTCACCTTTTATGGAATTGCATTTATATTAGGTATCTATATTTGTTATGCTTCAAGCTGGTGGATTGCGTTAATCGGGGCAGTGTCGATGGTGATCGGTTATTTATATACAGGTGGGCCTATTCCCATTGCGTACACTCCGTTTGGGGAATTTTTTGCCGGTGGACTGATGGGTACTGTCATGATCGCGATCAGTTATTTTATCCAAGCTGGTACAGTGACAAAAGAGATGATTTTTGTTTCCCTTCCTGTTGCGATTTTAATCGGAGCGATTTTAATGGCAAACAATATTCGTGACCTTGAAAATGATAAAATTAGTGGACGAAAAACATTAGCGATTTTACTCGGAAGAAAAGGTGCGATTACGATGCAAGCAATTTTCTTCCTTAGTGCATATGTCATTACGATGTTGTTAATCATCGTTGGGACATTGCCGATTTGGTCGCTCATCGTTTTATTAAGTGTTCCGAAAGCTGTACAAGTAATTAAAGGATTCGCTGAAAATACTACACCGCTAGAAATGATGCCCGCCATGGCAAATACTGGAAAAACGAATACGATGTATGGATTTTTATTAGGCATTTCCATTTTTATTTCTATTTTTGTGTAATACATTAATCCAAACGGAGAGGCTTTCATGATATAATAGCATGAAAGCTTCTCTATTTTTATATTAATTTCATTGGGGGATGGTACAATGTTTAAGGAAAATAAATTAATGGAAGCATTAGGGATTGAAGTAGTAACAACAGAAAAAGACCGTGTCGTCATGACGATGCCTGTCGATGAACGAACACATCAACCAATGGGGTATTTACACGGTGGTGCAAGTGTATTATTAGCCGAAACTGCGGCAAGTATTGGTGGCTTTTTAAATGTCGACCAAGAAGAAGAAGGTGTTTTTGGTGTCGAAATTAATGCGAATCATTTAAAAAGCAAACGGGAAGGAGTTGTAACAGCAACTGCCACACCGATACATATTGGGCGTACGACACAAGTATGGAACATCGACATTCGCGATGAACAGAATGCCAAAGTTTGTATTTCCCGTTGTACCATTGGCGTCGTCAAAAGAAGAAAGTAGGATGTTCTATGTGTATTATTAGTTTTCATCAAGGAAATCATCCAACCTACAAACTGATCGTCATCGCAAACCGAGATGAATTTTATAATCGGCCAACAGCTGCCGCTAATTGGTGGGAGGACCATCCCCAATTACTCGCTGGTCGTGATTTACGTGCAGGTGGTACGTGGATGGCGTTGACGAAAGACGGCAGGTTTGCCGCCCTAACGAACTACCGAGATATGGCGAATGAACATCCAGACCGAAAAACACGTGGCGAAATCGTCCCATCCTTTGTATTAGGTGATGATTCACCGGAAGACTTTTTAGAAAAATTGCATCAAGATCGCGCGCAATATAACGGTTTTAATGTCCTCGTTGGATCTGTAGACAAGCTGATGTATTATGCGAACCGCCAAGGTGAAATCACATCGGTTGCTCCTGGCACCCATACCGTAAGCAATGCGTTTTTAAACACACCGTGGCCAAAAGTGGAGCGTGCTCGCACGATGTTAGAGGAATATGTACATTCGGTGGACATTATCGATGTAGAAGTCTTATTCGAGCAACTCGCTATGATGGAACGAGCACCAGATGATGCGTTGCCACATACGGGGATTCCGCTAGAATTGGAGCGTGCCCTCTCTTCTATCTTTATTAAAACAGATGGTTATGGTACGAGGGCTTCTACTGTTCTTCTCGTCACACATCAGCATGATGTCACATGGATCGAACGAACGTTTGAGCGTGGAATATACAAAAATGAAGTAACCTTTACGTTTAAATTGGAACATTAAGTTGGAATGATTCACCCTACGGCATGTCTAATAGATGTGCCGTAGGGTTGTCTGTTGGGACGATTGAAACCCATATAAAAATGGTGTCAGTAGCATCTCACTACTAACACCATATCGTGTACATTTTTTATATTAAGCAGCGCTCGTTGGCACTTTTTTCTTTTCAATCCATTCTTTCAACTTAAAGAATAAAGGGACGAATAAAATACTTACGATAACCCCTTTAATGAAGTTGAATGGTAATACCCCACCAATCACAGCAATCCATTTAGCAGTATCTGTAAATCCAACACCGACAAACATGCCGTATGCAGGTAAAATGATGAAGTAATTTAAAATCGTCATCACAACTGCCATGACTACTGTCCCGATAGTTAATCCGAGGATAATCGAGTTGATGCCACTATATTTACGGTATAAATAAGCAACTGGGAATACGTATAACGTACCAGCGATAAAGTTTGCCACGACACCAATAGGATCTGTTGCCCCTTTTGCAACGAAATACATAAGGTTTTTCAAAAATACAACGAGTACCCCTGCAGCTGGTGAGAAAATCATCCCTGCAATTAATGCTGGAATATCACTAAAATCAACCTTTAAATAAGGTGGTAATAGTGGTAATGGAAAACTAATAAAAAATAATACGAGTGACATCGTAGCTAACAACGACAAAACAACTAATTTCAATAACTTTGATGAACTTTGTGACTTTTGCATCTGCTTTCTTCTCCCCTTCATTTTTCTATCGATTCAAAACTTTAATGAAGGAAGAAGCTATATTTCACTTCCCTTTTGCAAATAAAAAACCCTAAAACAGCTGTCGTTTTAGGGCATTAATATATAGGGAAATAAGCGCATATACAATTAACGTATATTGCACAAATCATAGCTTCATCTTCTCCCATCCAGACTGTACTGTCGGCTCTGGAATTACACCAGATCAGCCACTATATTATATATAGCAGGTCACGGGCTTAAAGTTTATACAAACTTTTTACCGTCGGTCGGGAATTTCACCCTGCCCCGAAGAATCGATATGTAATTGTATATCTATCATAAAACAATTGTTTAAAAATTGCAACAGACAAACACTCAAATACATGATGGACTAATTTAATTGTTTTTCCATCACGACGATCGGCAATGCACCATGTTCTTTTTCTACATCTTCTTCCCCGATGATGACGTAGCCAACACTTTCATACAATGCAATGTTTTTCGGTTCTGATTTTCTTACTTTACAACGAATTGCTGGAAGGTGTAACCGTTTTGCTTCCTTTTCTAAAAACGCTAAAATCTTTTTTGCAATGCCCTTCCCTTGCATCTTTGGCAACACACTGAGACGTCTAAAATATAAATAGTCCTTTTTTAATACACAACGCACCATTCCAACACGCTCATTCTTTTCAACATAAAAAAAGGCTAATTCCCCGTTTTGTAAATCCTTCCGTACAGATGCTACTGTTTCCTGTAGCGCACTTGTTGGAAATGGATCATGCTTATAGCGTGAAAATGCTGCCGTCATGATGGCATGTACATCTTTTGCATCGGCTACTGTTGCAACTTCCATGTCGACTTCCCCCGAATATTTTTTCTTTTATCATACGAAAAAAATGGTGCACAAGCAAACACGACACATCTTTACGTTTGTATCTATTTACAGTACACTAGCATTAATCATATAAAAAGGAGCGAACAGTAATGAATTTAAATAATTGGTTTGAAAAAGGACAAACAACAGCACAATATATGGCAGACTTAGCAGATTTAAAAGATGGCTTCATGCAAATTTATGAAAACTTTCAAGTACCCGAAAAAGATATCGAAGCACTTCAAGCAAAACAAACAACACGTGTAATCGTACTTGGGGAAGTGTGGTGTGGCCATTGTATGTTAGATATTCCAATTTTATTCCGTACTTTAGAAAAAGCGAATATTCCAGTTCGTGTATTGCCACGTGATTCTCACTTAGAATTAATGGATCAATATTTAACAAACGAAAAACGAATTATCCCTATTTTTATTTTCTTAGATGAAGCTGGAAATGAATTAGGCACATGGGGTCCAATGGCACCAGAAGTTGAGAAATATGCAAATAGTTTTAAGAAAAATTTTCCACCAAAAGAAGACCCTGCATATGAGGCTGCATTTAAGGAATACGCGACAGAATCACGTAAAAGATTCACTACGGACGAGGACTTATGGCATACTGTTTACGAAGACATTGTTCATGCGATGAAATAAAATGTAATTTTTTTCAAAAAATATGTTTATAAATGTTTAGGGGGGGTATACTTATGAATGTAAGACTTTCTCGTATTCCCCCTGTAAAATTATGCTTACCTTTAACGGGTTTTAAAATCTGTTAATCGTTGATGTATCAACGGTTGTAAGCATAATTCTTTTTTTGTCTTTTTTATTTAAACACTTTAAAATATATTAATTTGGGGCAAGATTGGGGCAAGTATATGTTAGGGGATAAAGGCTGTTACCTTAGTAGGTAATTGCTTTTTTGTAAAAGGAAAAAATATTCACAATCACTATTGTTGTTTCAATTGATGTATGCATTAAATTTATCTGAAATGTTTTTTTTGCTTTCTTATTATACCTTTTATATTATGTGATACCTATTATGAGCTTTAGGATACATAAGCAAACCCGAACTAATTATGAAAAAATAATAAAAGTCATCATGGAAATCAATCTCGATTAGAACTATAACTGGTGGCCGTTTATGGATAGAAAGAAATAAGTTGTATTAAGTAACTAGGAATACTGTTATATCAATAGATTTAGCGTTTCTTTTAAAATGGCTCTGTTAAAGTTCAATGTTGTTTTATTATAAAAAAACTAGGAACTTCCATTTATCGGAAGTTCCTTTGTTATATATGTTTCCTTATGCAACAATCGCGCCCGATCGTATTATAAGGTTAGCCAGTCATTTCTGGTTGACCTATTTTTTATAGGTTTTATGATTAAGGTAGCCGGGGTAGGACGTTCGCGCCCGTGGGACATCGATCCCGTCCGCTATACTGTCCACCCTCTCCTTGTAGAAACATGTTTGAGGCTGGTTGGGACACAGATCCCGTATAACAAGCGAAGCTATGACACTACGAGTGATAAAGAGGCGAACCGGCAAATATATTAAAAGGAGTGTGTTTGTATATGGACCCTGTAATTGGCTTGGATGTTGCGAAAGGCGAAAGCCAAGTTCAAGCTTTTTTACAAAGGAAAGAGACTTATAAGCAAAGTTTTAAATTTACACACGATTTACCAGGGCTTCAATCATTTCATAGCTTTTATCAAGAGTTAGAACAGATTTCAGGTCAGCCTCCGGCTATTATCTTTGAATCTACTGGACACTATCATGAGCCAGTTCTTCATTTCCTTGAGGATAATGATATAGCGTATTATTTGGTTAATCCAGTGATTTCCTTCGAAGCTAGGAAAACTAATTTACGTCAAGTAAAAACGGATAAAGCTGATGCGTATCATTTAGGCGAGCTTTACTACAAAGAAGATCTAGAAATCTATCAAAAGAAAACTGAAAAGGCCCTTAATTTGCGTCTTTTAACAAGGCAGCACAGTGCTTTAACTGATAGTTATGTCCAGATAAAACTTCAATTTCAAGTGGCCCTGGATCAAGTATTCCCAGAGTACCACACTGTTTTTAGTGATTTATATGGCAAGCTATCCTTAAACACTTTATTGAATTATCCTACGGCTTTGGACGTCCATAAAATCACTGATGAGAAGCTGGCTGAAGGGATGCGTCAATTTGGTGCTAAGCGTTCACATGAATGGTTTTTAGACAAAGCACAACAGTTAAAACTGGCGGCAAAACGCAATCCTTTCCAGTCTCAAATTAGCCATGGACAACTTATCAGTTTGCGTATGTATATTCAGATGCTTTTTCAATATCAAGAGCATCTATCAAAATTATTAAAAGAAATCAGCGTTTTAGCCAAGTCATTTGAGGAATATAGATTGATCCAATCCGTGCCTGGTATCGGAGATAAGATTGCAGCAACAATCCTCTCTGAAATTGGCGATATTAACCAATTTGAGAACCCTAAAAAGGTAGTAGCCTATGCAGGTTTGGATCCATCTGTTTTTGAATCTGGTAAGTTTAAAGCCTCTATTAATCGGATTACGAAAAGAGGTTCATCAAGATTAAGACAAACGCTTTACACGGCTGTCCAATGTGGTTTAGCCAAAGATCGAAATAAAAAGCTCATGGCTTTTTATGAACGTAAAAGAAACGAAGGTAAACCACACAAAGTTGCTATTATCGCTTGTGCGAACAAGCTTGTTCATTGGCTATATGCCATGTTAAAACGTCAAGAAGTCTTTGTAGATCAAGTGTAATTAACTTTATCTCTTTACGTTTTTTTCCTTTAAATGAAAAGGCTTATTTAGTATGCCTAATTTTAGTGTAACATGCTTTAAAGAACTTTTTAAGCCTTAATTCTTGACAGCTATTAGCTGGTATTGTGGAAGATGGTTATTTAACTAAAGCCCCCGTTACTTTAAGTACACTAATTCACAATCCAAATTATAATTTTAACATAAATTTCCAATTACTTAGTTATTTATCAGAGGAATTAGCTTAGTTATTAGGGGGTGTTTTGCTAATGAATTATGCAGTTGACACAAGTTTATGTCGTCTTGGTAAAATAAGTGCCAAATAAGTAGCCATTTCTCTTTCTTTTTGTAGATAAACATTGTTAAATCAACAAAAATTAGCAATCCATTTTATATGCTAATTGGATTGCTAAAAGGTTTGTTATTTTATGTTTTGTACTATTAAACTTAACACGTTAGATGATGGCACGCTACTCTGCTTATATTTATTCAGTATGAAGTAACAATTGATCTAAATCCATTATTTTAATTTTCTTTTTCGGTAACTGTTTAATCAATCCAAGTTCTTCTAGAGTAGTAAATTTACGGCTGATTGTTTCTGGTGTGGTACCAAGATACGAGGCTAAATCCTTTTTGGACATTGGTAAGATAATCGTTGGACTATCGCCACTTCCCTTTTCAACATTCTCAGCTAAAAAGGATATAATGCGGGTTTCTACATTTTCAATCGCTACTTGTGTGGTTTGTTTTTCAGAAGCCTTTAAACGCATCGTTACTTCTGACAGTATTTTTAATGAGATCTGCGGATATTCCACCAAATACTTCTGTAAATCACCTCGTTTAATTAAACAAATAGATGTATTTTGTAGTGCTTCCGCATAATTCTCATGAATACTTCCAGGTTGGAAAATGGCGACTTCACCTGTAAAATCACCAGGATTTAAAATGCGAACAAGTTGTTCTTTTCCAGAATCCGATAAGCGGTAAATCCGAGCCTTACCTGAATTGATAATATATAAGGTATCATCTTCCTCATCTGCACGGAATAACATTTCCTCTTTTTTAAGATGAAGTATCTTGGCAGATTCCGCAATCAAATCCATTTGTGAGTCTTCCAAATGGTTGAAAATGGGAACAATACGAATACATTCTGCATGTCCATGTTGGTGATGACAACATTGGTTTTGTTCCAAAATAACCTCTCCCTTTTATAAAAAGCCTAAGAGGGCATCCTAGGCTTCCTTTCTATTCACTCGATTAAGCAGGTTTTACCTTTGATTTGACAACAGGATATCCTAAGTCTTCAATTGCCTTTTCGATATCGTTAATAGCGACTGCTTCTGAATCAAAATCTACTTTTACTTTACTTGCATTGAACATTACTTTCAAGCTATCTTGATTCACACCGTTTATTCCTTTCACCGCATTTTCAATCTTTTGGAGACAAGATGGGCAAGATAAGGTTTCTAATTGAATCGTTGCTTTTTGCATAAATCATTTCCCCCTTCATTTTTTAACGACCGTAAACCAATCTATTCTTTTGTTTTTGAGTTACTTTAAGCATGATATGCTTTATCTACTTCTGATAACATCTCGAATGTGCCTGCATACGTTTCACATACATCTCCAGGAATGGTGTAGTTGTCTGTGATTTTTCGTAATTGAGCAAATTCAGCATCTAAGTCAGGTTTGTTCGTACCTGCGTCTTTTACTTTTCCACTAATTGTTTCAAACAATTCACGTACTTCAAAGGCTTCTGGGTGATTCTTACCATGGGCCCGTGTAATTGCAGTGGTGTATAAATCCAGTTTTTCAAAATGGTTTGTTATTACTTCGTTAAATGTTTGTTCAGACATTATTCGTTCCCTCTTTCTTGTGATTTTTTGGTCTTAGGCCGATTTTACTTTTGATTTGACGACTGGATATCCTAAGTCTTCAATAGCTTTTTCGATATCGTTAATGGTGATCGTTTCTGAATCAAAATCTACTTTTACTTTACTAGCATTAAATAATACTTTTAAGCTATCTTGATTAACCCCGTTTAATCCTTTCACCGCATTTTCAATCTTTTGCATACAAGATGGACAAGATAATGTTTCTAATTGAATAACTCCTTTTTTCATGAATTATTTCTCCTTTCATCTTATCTTTGATTTTTTTGTTTTCCCTCTTCTTTTTTACAATTTAAGTATAGTTCAGGTTCAACGAAATGAAATTGATGCAAATCAAGTTTTAAGAAAAAGTAGGGGAGTATTTTGTTCTTCCTACCTGAATACTTCCCCTTTATCATTCATCAAGACTGGTTTCTATTAAAATTATTCTCTCAAACGGTATCGAAGCAATCTCATACCATTCAAGATGACTACTAAGATACTTGCTTCATGAACCAACATCCCGATTGACATATTCATCCATTCACTAAATAGTAGGCTGGCAAGTAAGACTAATACCACACCAACTGCTATGATAATGTTCTGTTTCATGTTTCTTGAAGTTGATTTTGTTAAGCCTAATGCGTGTGGTAAACGACTAAAGTCAGAATTCATTAAAACAACATCTGATGTTTCAATTGCAACATCTGTTCCACTTCCCATGGCGATTCCGATATCTGCTAAGGCTAGTGAAGGACTATCATTCACTCCGTCACCGACAAAGGCAATGATCCCGCCTTCTGCTTGCATTTTTTCGATATAAGCAGATTTTCCTTCCGGTAGCATATGACCATGTGCTTCTGTTAACCCAAGTTCTCGAGCAACTAAATCTACGGTTCCTTGGTTGTCCCCAGAAAGAACGACAAGGTTTTTGACCCCTAGTTTTTTCAGTTTTTGAAGATCTTTTTTAACACCTGGACGGATTTGATCCCGAATACCCATCAGAACGTTTAATTCTCCGTCGACCGCAGTTAACACAAGAGAATTCCCATTTTTCTCAAAGCGTTCGACGTCTTTTTTAGCTTTTTCGCTTAATTTCACATTTTCCTTTTCCATTAAAGCTACGTTACCAACGGCTATACGATGAACACCTATTTTTGCTACAATTCCGCCACCTTTAACGACTTCGGTTTCTTCAACAGTAGAGAAAGTTGTCTCGCCAATATCCTGTAGGACAGCTTTCGCTAGTGGGTGGTCCGATTCACGCTCCACACTTGCTAAATATCCTAGAACCTCTTCAGTATTTTTTCCGTAAAATTCTTTTTCGGCAACTTCAGGGTTTCCTACTGTCAATGTTCCTGTTTTATCAAAAACGATAGTATCTACTCTGCTAAAGTCATTGATAACTTCACTACCTTTTAGGAGGACACCATTACGTGCACCGTTTCCGATACCGGCAACGTTGGATACAGGTACCCCGATAACTAATGCACCTGGACATCCTAAAACAAGAATCGTGATAGCTAGTTCAATATCTTTTGAGAAAAACCAAACAATAAAACCAAGGACTAACACAGCTGGTGTATAGTATTTTGAGAATCGGTCAATGAAACGTTCTGCTTCTGATTTGGAATCCTGTGCCTCTTCCACTAATTCGATAATTCTACCAAATGTTGTATCTTCTCCAACACGATCAGCTCGAATTTGGATTGTTCCATTTTCTAAGATAGATCCTGCAAATACTTCAGAATCAACCTTTTTACTTACAGGTAGAGATTCTCCAGTAATACTTGCTTCATTAATGTGACCTTCACCAATTAACACTGTTCCATCTACCGGAACTTTTGCACCCGTTTTAACTAATAAAATATCACCTTCGTCTACATCATCGACATCTACTTCTTCAAATTCTCCGTTTTCCATTTGCTTTAAAGCACTTTCTGGTGCCAGCTCTGTTAATTCTTTAATGGCAGAACGTGTTTTGTTCAAGGTACGTTGCTCCAAGTAAGAACCAAATAAGAATAAGAAAGTAACGATGGCTGATTCCTCATAATTTTTAATCAATACTGCCCCAATAACTGCAATGGTAACTAAAACATCAATACTGACAACTTTTACTTTTAATGCCTGATAGGCTTGAATCGCAATTGGTGCTACACCAAGAATAGATGCAATGATGAGCGACCAATTGAAAATGGCCATGTTGTCTAAGGAAAATCGTCCGAAGAATGCAAGTGCAATCAAAATTGCACTGATCAGTGTAATGGAATTCTTTTTACTTAATATATATCTTTGCATGTTGATTCCCTCCAATTTCATTTTCATTTGTATTCCTTGTTGATGACTCTAGTATAGGATGTTTCTATGAAATAAAAATTGATTCGAATCAAGTTCTATTGTAAAAGTGAAAAATTATAAAAGAAGAGCATAACAAAACCAACTGTTTTACGGAATAACTCTTATATATTATCGAACATACAATCACAAAAATTCATTATATTGTACATTCTTTATTCAGCAGGCTTTAGAAAAGCATTATAAACAGCAAACTAAACCGCTCGGAAAATATTCTGAGCGTTTTTATCTTAATATTTAATTTTTCTTCCTCAACTAAACTGCCCGATTTGTGAGCAAAAGCTATCTTATTCTTCGATATTTATTAATTCCGCTTTAACTATTTGATATTTCGTTAATTCAACCGTTTGACCATCTTCATTTTCTACAGGAATAAAATCCGTTGTAATACCTGAGTATCTACTGCTAATTGCCCCTTCGATTCTTACATTTTTAAACTGCTCTCCAGTTGATACTGTAATGTTGTATACGTGTATCTTTTTCGCCATAATAACCTCTCCTCGTTTTAAAGTCTTTTGCCCCTTAATCTAATTTAGATTTAGTATCAACTCCTCCACAATCTGGCCCGATTCTGGAACACCATTATGCAATTATCGCGCCCGATTCAGGAACAATCTTTTACGGTTCACTAATTCCTACAGCAAGCAACAGGAAATATGCGAAAACCAACACTGCACCATTCAGAACAATTCCTGTTATAACAAACCATAGTTTTCTAGATACTATGGCAAAAATAATTCCAAGTACGGAAAGCACCGTAAACACGCTAATGCCCAATGTCAAATTCGCGTTAGGTCCTCTAATTATAAAGAAAAAGATTACACTTATTATTACGGTCAATATAGATAAGAATCCTAATATACTTTTTGTTCTTTTGTTCAAAATTGAACCCTCCATTCCATTAGTAATTTTTCAACAATCTGGCCCGATTCTGGAACACCATTATGCAATTATCACGCCCGTTAGTATAATAATTAATACGATCCTTATAAGTACTCTGGTAAGTGATATTTATACATTTCAAGTGCATTAGTATGTGCTTCCAAAGTTGAAATTGTTTTGGAGTGAGGTTCCACATAAATGATTGGATAATCTTTTTCATCGAGTTCCTCCTGAACTGTAAAAGCTAACTTCTCTTCATCAGTTGAGAATTGAGCGTCAATACCAAGTTTATTACCACGAGCATCAAACCGAATCCATTTATTAATCGATTCCAAAAAAACTGCATTTAATGCGTGAATACAATAACCTTTTTCAGGAGTATCAAATAACATCAATCGTTGATAACAAAACCCTGTTGGGATTCCTTCTGAACGTAGAAGAGCAGCTAAAACATTTGATTTTGCATAGCAAATACCTTCTCCCTTAGATAAAACTTCAGATGCATTGCATGTAACTTGTGTGCTTTGAATGTCCCACGAATGATGTATTTCATCTCTTACAAATTCAAAAGCTACTTTTGCCTTTTCAATATCTGTTTGCGATGAATTAAAGAGTTCATATACTTTTGCTTGAATCACTGAATTAGAGAAATCAACTGCATCTAGTTCAGTTAGGTATTCATTCAAATCATTGCTCTCACAAATCAATTCCATATCCTATATCTCCTTCCTACCTTAATTCAATTATCTGGCCCTATTCATCAATAACTCTTATTCCAGAAATGCGCCCGATTGAGGTAAATTAAGACGTACTTTTTACACCAATCAAAATATCCAAATCAACAGTTATTCCAGTAGAATCTAAATTTAAAAATGAATCAATCTGTTCTTTTTCTGCATTCCAAGCTAGTGGAGACATTTGAATAAGGTTCAATAATTCTGTTTGCTCTAATTCCTTAAAATAACTAAACCTGAAATTATTTACTAACTGGAAGTTTTGTTTAAATAGCGATATGGTTTCTCCATTGGTGTAGGCTTTTTTATCACTGTTCGTAAAAATTACCTCTCGCAATTCTTTGAGATAATTAGGACGAGGTACAATTTTCACTATGATACCTTCAGGAGCCAGAACTCTTTTGAACTCCATATAATTAGCAGGTGATAGGATATTCAAAACCACGTGACTTGACTGATCAGTTAGAGGAATATTCGCCAAATCACCAACAAGCCAAATCGGATTATGATAATTTTTAGAAGCCATTATAATGCCTTCTTTTGCAATATCTAATCCAATCCCAGTGATTGCCCTATCGCGACATTCATTTATAATTTTTTGTAAATGTGAACCCTCGCCACTTCCTGCGTCGAAAATAATAGTTGGGTAATGGAATTCGTCTAAATGCTTACCAATTATTTCTGAAACTTTCTTGTGTAATGAGGAGTATAAGTTACTTTCCATAATTATTTTTTGTCTAGCTTCAAATAAATTTTTATCATAATGTTGATTGGAGGGGCGAGTTAACATATTGACATAGCCCTGTTTTGCAAAGTCAAATGTATGGTTATTCGAACAGATGAGGCTTTTAAAATCAACGACTTTCATTGAACGATGACAAATCGGACATCTAAATATGTCCACTATCTCACTTACCACTTTTGCACTTTTTTCTTTATTGGTCATACCATCTTTCCCTTTCTACAAATCAATACATCCTTTGAACCTTATTCCGTTAAATGGCCCGATTCTGGAACATCATTATGCAATTATCGCGCCCGTTAATGGAACACAGCTTCAAATATTCTTTAGTTTTATTGCTCTTGTAGCAATAAATGTTTTAATGTACTTATCTAAAATTCTTGTGCCGCCAAAATCATCTTCATAAAAACCTGAAATCACAAAGCCAGCATCAATCTGCCCTTGGATTTGGTCTTCTAAAGTATGAGCATATTCTATGGTGTTGTTTGATTTGATATAATCTTGAATTTCATCCTTGGGCAAATAATCTAATGTCGATGAAGGTATGGAATTTTTAACATCAAGGATGCCTTTTCTTTCCTGATTATCATCAAAAATCCATAGTAATGGATTAGTAAATCCAGCAATTAAAATACCTTTATTTTTTAATACCCTCGATATTTCATTCCATACAGGTTTAACGTCCTTGACAAACAAATTGGAAACTGGATTAACAACAACATCAAAATATTCATCCCCGAAATCACTTAGGTCTGACATATCACCCTGTACCGTTCTTAAAGTTAATCCATCACGTTCTGCCACGATTTCATCTTGTTCTAATTGCTTTTTAGAAATATCGGTAACGGTTACATCTGCTCCAGCAGCAGCCAAAATAGGTCCTTGTTGACCACCACCAGATGCCAAGCATAATATCTTTAATCCATCTATAACTTCTGGAAACCAATCTCTTGGTACTGACTTTTCTGTTGTAACAGAAATCTCCCATTTACCAGTTTTGCTTTTTTCAATAGTTTCACTACTCACTCGTTGAGTATATCTAGAACCTTCATCAACTTTCTTATCCCAAGCATCACTATTATGTTTTATTAAATCCATTATTTTTCTCCCCCAATAGTAAAGAAACTAACCTTCTTAACATATCTGTTTTAGTTTAAGTTCTTCTCAACAATCATTTGGCCCTATTGTTGAATTAATAACTAAACATTAAAATAACTTTCTACACATATTTAATACGTTTTCAAGATCATGGTTATGTAATTCTCCCAAATAACGTTTCAATTCTGTGCCATGAATGGAAGTAATTTTGGAAGTATGTACAACAGACGGTTTTAATAATCCAGCCTCTTCCCAATACTCTAAGACAATGTCAAATTGATTTCTTGGTTTCTGACTAGTAACTGGTGCAACAATAACATCTATATCCAAAGCTAATTCGTTTCCAACAATAACAACAGGGCGCTGTTTAGTTTGCCGTGTACCTTTAAATACAACATCTGCCAACCAAACTTCACCCTGCTTCTTTTTACTGCTCATTGTATATATCATCCTCTTCGTTATCCCACCAAGTATAGTTTTCCCCCAATAAAATAACGTCCTCGGTCATATATTTTTCTTTAATTTTATCAAGTACCTTTTTACGTTCTTGTTCACTTAACATGTCAATTTCTTTTATGATTTTATCAGGAATAGACATATAAGTCACCTCCGTTACTCTATCTACTTATTATACCTTATTTTTTCGGTAACATAAATGTTCAATTTGATTTAACCTAAAAAATACGTTAAAAATATTTACTATAAAAGTCATGTCTTAATTTCCCACTAAGATGCGCATAGATCCTTGTTATTTCACTTTTTTCATGACCAAGAAGACTTTGAATTATGTCAAGTGGAGCGCCATTATCAACCATATGCGTTGCATAACTGTGACGTAATTGGTGAGGATGAATTGTTTTTTTGATTCCAGCTCGATTAGAAATACGTTTAATAATGTATCTAAGCGAATCTATGCTCATTCGTCTTTTAGGGTTACGTTCTGTGACAAATAAACAGGGCTCATCATCATCACGCTTTTCCAAATATCTTTGTAACCAAATTGCACAGCGAATATTAAAATAAACTTCCCTTTCCTTATCACCTTTCCCGTGCACGATGACGGAGTTCTCCATGAAATTAATATCTTCTCTGTTTAACTTTGCAACTTCTCCAATTCTGCAGCCAGTTGAATAAAAAAACTCAAACAAAGCATTCTCCATCGGTGTATGACACCCTTCACGTAGATGTTCAATTTCATACTTGGAAAGAAATTTCAGAATACGCTGTCCTAACTTAGGTTCTTTTAACTTCGCTGCTGGATTTTTCAGAATATATCCTTCTTCATGTATCGACTTAAAAAGCGATTTAATGAAACGGATGCGATGACCCAAACTAGAAGGTTTCAAATGTCCGCCTGACTCAATTAGATACTGCTTTAATTTTTCAGTTGTAAATTCATCTATTTTAATATCACCTAAATAACGCTTTAGTAGTTTGTATTGAAAACTATACATCTTCAAAGTGAGAGGGGAATAGCCCTCGATCTTTTTATCAGACTGGTACCTCTCCCATGCTTCCGATAACAACATAATTTCACGCTCCATATTATGAATCAATTATCTTGATTCCAGTATAGACACAATGAAAAACGTTTATTCAACAATCGAAATGTAAAGTTATGTAGTGGCAAACGCTCTATAACAGAAATAGGCACAACCCTAATTAAAGAATGGTGCCTGTTTGTCAGCTACTTGCTAAACAATCTGCGCCCGTTAACTTTATAAAAAATTATCCTAGAGATGTTATTTTTCTTTTTTGATTTCCCAAATAAGCCTAATGCAGCTGCTATGGCAATACCTATAGCAACCCAGACGCTTGTACCCATCGTTTCCGTCCCCCCCTTGTCTTATCCATCTATTATTTTCTGCCCAATCAGTTGGGTTCTGCAATTCTTTCAAAGTAGTGCTCCATATAACCATCAAAACGGACCAGTTAAGCAAGAATCGGTGCAGTTTTTATTCCATTCTTGCGCCCGATTGCGGAAGACCGATTGTTTATCTTACATGATTTGTTTTGGGATAAGGACTTTTTCTTCAAATTGAAAAGCCCTTAAATTATGCACCCCTATATAGATATACTAAAAAGTTATTCGCAAGCGTGATTTTATTGTTCTGTTTTAAACCTCTTAAACCTATTCATCTTCATCCACGCGCATAAGCCTTAAACCATTTAGTGCTACTAAAAGAGTTGCACCCATATCCGAGAGAATAGCAATCCAAAGTGTTAACCAGCCCGGAATGACTAGTAATAAGGCAATAAATTTAATAGCAATTGCAAAAGTAATGTTAGCTTTAATTATATTTAAAGCTTTTCGACTAAGTTTTACAGTGAACGGAAGTTTTCTCAAATCGTCTCCCATTAAAGCGACGTCTGCTGTTTCCAAAGCCGTGTCTGTACCAGCTCCACCCATTGCAATACCCACTGTTGAGGCCGCCAATGCAGGTGCATCATTGACACCATCTCCTACCATAGCTACGTTTCCGTATTCGGATCTTAATTGTTTTATATAGTCTAATTTGTCCTGAGGCATCAGATTAGCTCGGATATCAGATACCCCAACATCACTGCCTATTGCATTCGCAGTACCTTTGTTATCACCTGTGAGCATAATAGTCTTTTTAATGCCAAGTTGATGTAACTTTTGAATAATTTCCTTACTTGATTCACGAACTTCATCAGCAACTGCAATAATTCCAAGAATTTCTTTTTCAGTTCCAATAATCATGGCTGTTTTACCTTGGTTTTGAAGAGTAGTAACGTTTTGTTCTAGGTCTTTATCGAAATCAGTAGTCAACAATTCTTTAAAGAGTTTCGGGCTACCGATGTAATAAGTCATTCCGTTTACAATACCTTTGATTCCCTTACCTGTAATAGAAGAGAAATCCTCAACAAGCATATCAGAATATGAAATATTTTCTTCTTCTTCTGCTTTTTTCATGATGGCCGAAGCAAGAGGATGCTGGGAACGATATTCTAATGCAGTGATGATTGCCAATAATTCTTTTTCATTCATTTGATTATTGAATACAGTAAAATCAGTTACAACTGGAACACCTTTTGTTAATGTCCCTGTTTTATCGAATGCGATTGCCTTTAAGGCACCCATTTCTTCTAAATACACCCCACCTTTAATAAGAACGCCTTTTTTCGCAGCATTCCCAATTGCTGAAACGATAGAAATCGGAGTCGATATGACCAACGCACAAGGACAACCAACAACTAGAACAGCTAATCCTTGATAGATCCATGTTTCCCAACTGCCACCAAAGAGTAAAGGAGGGGCTACAACGACTAATGCTGCAATGATCATAATGATCGGTGTGTAATATTTCGCGAATTTATCGACAAATGCTTGCGCTGGAGCACGTTCTCCTTGTGCTTCCTCTACAAGATGAATAATTTTAGAAATTGTTGTATCTTCTACAAGTTTTGTTATTTTTACTTCAAGTAATCCTTCTTCGTTTAAAGTACCTGCAAATACTTCATCATCAACCGTTTTTCCAACGGGTACTGATTCACCTGTAATCGCTGCTTGGTTGACAGCAGAGTAGCCATTTACGACTACACCATCCATCGCAATCTTTTCACCAGGCTTTACAATCATGATATCCCCAACAGCAATATCATCGACATGAATCATCATTTCTTGCCCATTACGTCTAACGAGTGCTTCTTTAGGGGCGATACCCATAAGAGAACGAATCGAATTTCTTGCCCGATCCATGGAGAATCGTTCAAGCTCTTCACTGATAGCAAAGAGAATGACAACAAGAGCAACTTCACCCCATTCACCAATAATGGCTCCACCTATAACAGCTACTGTCATAAGGGTTCTCATGTCAAATTCAAAGCGTAATAAGTTTTGCAAACCTACTTTAAAAAGCGACAATCCACCTACCACCATTGATGCTAAAAATAATAGGGTTGTAAGAAGATTCTCTTCTCCATTTACAAAGTAAGAGAGATAACCGAAAACAAGGAACGAAGTTGAATAAAGCAGTGTACTATACTTTTTATAAAATGGAACTTTTTCTTCTTTCGTATCATCAGTTGCCTCTTGCGAAACATTGTGGGCAGACTTTTCAGGAGTTACTTTAAGATTCTCAAATGCACCGGCTTTTTCTAGTTCTTCAATTGTTGCATGACCGTAGACAGAAATTTTAGACGCACCAAAATTTACTGTTGCATCCTCAACGCCAGAAAGCTGTTTTACATTATTTTCAAATTTCCCTGCACAGTTTGCACAGGTAAATCCTTGAACGCGATATGTTTTCATTTCTTGTTCAGATAATTTAGCTTGTTGATCAGACATTTACTTGCACCTCTTTCATATGCGTTAATCCGATAACAAATAACTGTTCAACATGCTCATCATCAAGCGAATAAAATGACAATTTACCTTCTTTTCTAAATTTCACAACTCCTTGCTTATGGAGTGTGCGTAAGTGGTGGGAAGCATTTGCAACCGTGACACCAATAATATTTGCTATATCACAAACACATAACTCTTCACCTTTATACAAAGCAAAGGTAATTTTTGCCCTATTTTCATCAGCAATAGCCTTAAATAATTGGGCAACACTAAAAATGTCTTCTTTTTCTAGTTCTCCTTGTATTCGATTAACTTTTTCTTCGTCATAACAATAAATTTCACAAGAATCTTTATTCATTTTCTCACTCCTTTTTCATTCAAGCTTACACTTGAATATAGTGTAACCATTTTACGTTTATCATTCAAGCGAATAGTTGAATGAAAATAAAAAGAAGAATCGGGGTACGTAATCCGATTCTTCTACATAAATACGTAAAAACTCTCCTCGACAAAATGGCCCGATTCTGGAACACCATTATGCAATTATCGCGCCCTTTTCTGGAAGAACTTAAATATCATTTATCTAAATGAAATCCTAGGTCTTGAAATGAGAGTCCTATTTTAGTGTATTTTTAACCAATTAATACAAACTTTCTACAGGAACATGATCCGGTAGTTTAAATGGATTTTCTTTGTTCATACGATCATAAAACATAACACCGTTTAAATGATCTATTTCATGTTGGATAACTATTGAACCATATCCCTTAAATTTGTATACTACTTCTTTCCCCGTTATGTCATACGCTTTTACCTTAATTCGTTCATATCTCGGTACATATCCCTTAACTTCTCTATCCACTGAAAGGCAACCTTCACCTTCAGGTAGATAAACCATATTAACAGAATGACTAATTATTTTTGGGTTAATCAACATATATTCATGATCTTCATTCTTGTCATCCTTAAAAAGTGCAGCAAACATACATTTATCAAGGCCAATTTGATTAGCAGATAATCCTGAACCAGGACGTAATTTGTATTTCCTTGAGATAGTTGGGTTTTGGCTATTTTTTAAATATTGAAGCATACATAATAATGCTTCTTTATCTTCCTCAGATACAGGAGTATTAACTTCGAGCGTCTTTATTTGTAATACTTCAGCCCCTTCTTTTACTATATCTTTCATCGTAATCATGTAATTTGAATGATATTTACTCATAAATAAACACCTCATCTACTTTCTTATTTAAAACTTTTGCAATTTTAAAAGCTAATTCTAGAGTAGGGTCATACTTATCATTTTCAATACAATTAATCGTTTGTCTTACCACTCCACATTCCTTAGCAAGAGTTTCTTGTGTAATTCCTAATTTTTTTCGTAATACTTTAATTTTATTTTTCAAATTATCACCACATTTGTCTAAAGTATTGGACATATATATTGTATAATAATAATAAAAAATGTCCAGTATATTGGACATTTTAATTAACATTCTTATTAAAATTATACAAATTTGACCCTACCCTATCTTCCGTAATATGGCCCAATTCTGGCACAGCGATTCTTCAACAACTGCGTCCGTTAACGGAAGATGAAACTTTTCTATTTAACGAAATTTAATGTCTTTTTGTAGAGCAAAGAAATGTGGTAAAACAATAAAGATGGTAGGGCACTAACTTTGAAAATACTTAATATAAACCATTCGTTAATACTTCCATCAATTAGTAATATAATTCCAAAAAACAATCCAACAATTAATAAGCCACCCACCAAATATGTTAGGAATCCAATAATGTACTTTAGAAGTATGCTACAATAATGAACATTATTTAGATATATGTCTGCAAAAAAGGAATAGAGCCCTCCACAAATTAAAAATACAGGCAACGAATACATAAAATATACCACAAATAGACTTCCAAAAGAGAAGTATCCAACATTGACTTCTTGTTCTTCAACTGGTGTATATTGCAAATACGCTAATAGTAGAGAAAACAACAGGGCAGAAAGCAACGCTGTAATGGCTTTTTCCAAGAGAATAGCACCTTTATTTTTTACTTGGCTATTAAGTATCAAAAAATAACCTATTATTGAAATAGCTATAAAAATAACACCAATCATAATGTTCCTTCTCCCTTTAAAAATCCCAACTTAATTTAGTAAGATAATACATAACCAAGTTTCAACACAGGTTATTCGATTAAATGGCCTGATTCAGATACAGTGCTTATTCAACAATTACGCCCTTATCGAATATAATTTTGAAGGTACTTTAAAAGTTTCTTACTGATAAATTGCTAAGACTTCTAAAGTAACCATATCTTCTTCACTCTTGGTGTTTTCAATACCCTTATCATACATTTGTCTTCTTATAGTTCTATTTAAGGAAAATATGGATAGGCTACACTTAATTAGACAGTTTCATTAAGGTCATATAAACTTGATTCAACAGAAATCGGAGGAGAATCAATAATGACTAAAAGAAAAAGAAGAACGTTTACGAAAGAGTTTAAAGAACAGGTTGTCAAACTACACGCTACTGGAAAGCCAAGAAATGAAATTATCAAAGAATATGATCTAACGCCTTCTGCTTTTGATAAATGGGTTCGCCAGCATAATGGATCTGGTTCGTTTGAAGAGAGGGACAATCGCACACCAGAACAGGAAGAACTAATTAAGCTTCGCAAAGAAAACCAACGTTTAGCAATGGAAAATGATATTTTAAAGCAAGCCGCGCTGATAATGGGACGAAAGTAGATGTGATTCGAAATAACGCTCACAAATACTCTATATCAGCAATGTGCGAAGTCCTTCAACTCTAACAACAACAGACTTTAACAGAGCCTTTAAAATACTACTATGCATTTAACCGCATTAAAAAGCATTGATTTGCGGGAGAAAT
>NZ_JBBKBG010000012.1:0-64757 GCF_037892545.1 Pseudogracilibacillus sp. ICA-222130 | reverse complement strand
CACTTGCGGATATATGGCTTAATTACGCAAGTTATCATGAAAATCACGTTACACTTGCGGATATATGGCTTAATTACGCAAGTTATCAAGAAAATCACGTTACACTTGCGGATATATGGCTTAATTACGCAAGTTATCATGAAAATCGCGTTCTACTTGCGGATATATGGCTTAATTACGCAAGTTATCATGAAAATCCCGCTCCACTTGCGGATATCCGACTTAATTACGCAAGTTATCATTATGACATAGAACCACTTTTTCCCATTGTATACGTTCCTATTCCTTATAAAACTACGACACTAGTTCAAACAAGACTATAAAATCCGTACACATTCCTTACAAAACACCCACATGCCTTACACACAAAAAAACGTGTTTCTTCCAAAAAAGAAACACGCCGAAATTATTCAATTTATGCTGGATTTACTTGTAATTCGATATCGATTGTAATGTCGTCCCCTACTAAGACGCCACCTGTTTCTAATGTTTGGTTCCAAGTTAAGCCAAATTCTTTTCGTGAGATTTTTGTTTGCCCTTCAAATCCTACTACGGTTACCCCCCATGGGTTAACACCTTCACCAGTACGCTCAACTTTAAATGTATGTTCTTTCGTCGTTCCTTTCACTGATAAGAGACCCGTTACATCGTACTCATCTTTTCCAGTCTCGACGATGTTAGTAGATTCAAATGTGATATTCGGATGATTTTCTACATCGAAAAAGTCCCCTGAACGTAAATGATTGTCACGGTCTTCGTTTTTTGTATCGATAGAGTTAACATCGATTTCAAAGTTGATTTTTGCACCTGTTAGTTCGTGTACGTCTCCTTCTACAGATCCTTGTAAACTACCAAAAGAACCTCTAACTTTTGATACCATCATATGTCTTACTGAAAAAACTACGTTTGTATGCGTTGTATCTACATTCCACTTTGTCATTATTTCTATCCCCTTTTTTAATTGATATATATATCTTACACAAAAATTATCTCTATTTCAATATATCTGTTTTAAATATTTATTATTTCAATATAACTTAATTAGATATGTACGAATTACAACTATATACATAAAAAAAAGGAGACACAATCCAATATGTCTCCATCTTTTTTTACATATGTACGTATCCTCCGAATAAGCTTATTAACATAGCACTAACACATCCAACTGTTAACGCTGCTGTCAATCCAATATAAAATGGCTTCCAACCGATTCCTTTAAGCATCCGGAAATCAGTCGATAATCCAACACCTGCCATCGCCATCCCTAGTAAATACGTCGTCCCGAAATTACTTCCTTTTGTATATATCATTTCCCATAAAGATGTGTTTAACATCCCGAATGCTGCACCAGTACTTTCTAATGTAGCATCTCCAACCGTGCGAATGAGTGAGAAACATAAAAAACCAATAACGAATAATGGAAGAAATGTATACCATTTTGGCGCGTTTTCTCCTTCAGTCGTTCCTTTTCCTTTAAAATATAAAAATGAAACGAGAGGAATCATCACGACAATGAATAAATTACGCGTTAATTTTGTCACAGTAGCAACATCCAAAACATCATCCATTTGAAACATTTGTGCATGGATCAGTGCTGCACCAGTTACTTGTGCAGTATCATGAATTGCAGTGCCTAAAAACATTCCCGTTTTAATCGGATCGTCTGCAAATAAAAAATGAGCCAACAACGGATATAAAACCATCCCGGTTAACCCAAAAATAGTAATATTCGCTACCGCATACGATATTTCATTATCTTTCGCTTTCAAAACAGGGGCTGTTGCCATAATCGCTGTTACCCCACAAATACCTGTTCCAGTTGCAATTAACAACCCAAGACGAGTCGATTGTTGCATTTTCTTCGTTAAATAAATCGTTAAGAAAAAGCCTGAAGCGATACAAGCAATAATAAGCGGGATACCAAATGCCCCCAATTTTACCGCTTCTACTAAACTAAGTCGTAACCCTAACAAAATAATCCCGAAACGTAATAAACGTTTTACAGAAAATTTCATACCAAAAGTAAATATTTCCTTCATACCAAATACGTTTCGAATCATCATCCCGATAATAATTGCTACGAAAATTCCTGAAATTGGCGTATTACTTTCTGGTGCAATTACATTCATCTGCTTCATCATCACACCAATTAGTTCTGCTCCGTAAATACCGAGTACCATAACAACAAAGCAGAGGAGTAATCCTGGTAGTACTTTCATTATGTTCTTGTGCATGTTCTCATCCCTCTACTATAAGTTCCAAACTCCCATTGTACATTTTAAGCGAAAAGCCCCTCTCATGTAAATGTCTTTCCGACATATTAAGCCAATATTTTTACGTCGTATAAAAATAAATGGTATATTGAACGTATAAACGATAAAGGAGAATATACAAATGAAAATTGAAGTATGGTCTGATTATGTATGTCCTTTTTGCTATATAGGAAAGAGAAAATTAGAAGAGGCTATGGCTAACTTCCCTCATAAAGAAGAGGTAGAGGTAATATTCAAAAGTTATCAATTAAATCCAAATGCACCACTTTATAATGGACAAGATTATTATGAAACATTAGCGAAGAAATTTGGATCGATCGAACAAGTGAAACAAATGACCAATCATATAAAACAACAAGCCAACCTTGTAGGACTAGATTTTCAATTCGATACGATGAAACAGACGAATACTTTCGATGCCCATCGTTTAGCAAAGTTTGCTGAATCAAAAGGAAAAGGTGCCGCTATTGCTGAAGCATTATTACGTGCCCACTTTCTCGAGTCAAAAGATGTTGGCAATATAGATGAACTAGTGGAAATTGCCGCTTCTGTTGGATTAGAAAAAGAAGAAGCATTCGCAACATTACGTAATGAACAAGCATTCCGCGAAGAAGTAGAAACCGATTTACAGGAAGCAACACAATTCCAAATAACCGGCGTACCATTTTTTATTATGAATCGAAAATATGCTATTTCAGGAGCACAACCGACAGAAACATTCACACAAGCATTACAACAAGTGTGGGAAGAAGAAAGACAAACATCCCCATTCCAAACAATTGGAACCACTGAGGATACTTGCGGTTCAGATGGGTGCGACATTCCCGAAAAATAAATATTTTTAAAAAAAGCTAGGGAAAATTAGGCGAAAGTCTGCTCTAATTATTTCCTAGCTTTTTAGTTTACTGTTCTATCTCTTCCTGTTCGTATCCTTCTTCATAAAATTTATTATAACGAATTTTAAACTTCTGGAAAAAGTACGTTATGAGTACTTTCAATAATGCGTACCCTGGAATGGCTAAAATCATCCCGAAAATTCCAAATAGCTTTCCAGCAACTAATAATACAAAAATAATCGTTAATGGATGGATTTGCATCGTCTTTCCCATCACGTTCGGTGAAATAAAATGTCCTTCTAAAAATTGGACAACTGCCCATACAATTGCTAATTTCACTAATAACCAAGGTGACGTAACGATTGCAATAATAATTGCTGGTGTAATCGCAATAATCGGCCCTAAATACGGCACAACACTCGTCACTGCCGCAACAGAAGCTAAAATAATTGCATAGTCTAAGCCGATGATGATATAACCAATAAATAATAGCACACCAATACAAAATGCAACGAGAATTTGTCCTCGAATATACGACCCAACTTGTGTATCCATTTGGTTTAAGATTTCTTGAATATCATGGCGAAATTTTTTAGGGAATAACTGTAAACAATATTCTTTAAACTTCGATGCGTCTTTCAATAAGAAAAAAAGTACAAATGGAAATGTACCAAGTGTAATCCCGATTGTCGTAAGCGTCTGCGCAACACTCGCTACCCCGTCAATCGCGCTTCCTACATTCGTCATAAGTTCTGTCGATAAATCACCTAAGTTCGTATCAATCCATTTCATTGCCTCATCATAATACGGTTCTAAAATAGACTTATGTAGTAAACTTTGAATTGCCTCACTTAATGTTTCAATATAATTAGGGAAATTAGTGGCAAATTCTTTCACTTGCCTAGAAATAATTGGAATAATAATAAATAACAGTCCGGTTACGATCCCAGTGAAACCAGTAATGATAATAATAATTCCCCATAACCGATTTATTTTCGCCTTTTCTAATAAATTTACAATTGGATTTAACAAATAGTACGCAATAAATGCGAGAATAACAGGTGGAACAATCGTTGATAATATAATAAAAAGCGGCTGAAATACGAATGAAATTTTATTATATATCATGATGACGACACCTAATAACAATAATGTTAATAAGCCGAAAAGTAGGTTTTTGCCGCCGATAAATTTTATAAACCTCGTAGACATATTCATATACATCTCTCCCAATCTCTCTCAAAAATAAAAAATAAAGACAAAGCTATTATTCCCTTAATCTATTTTTTTCAAACATGTAAACCCTATGGAGAATAGGGATTCGAGTAGTGAAATCTTTTCGTTAAAATGATATACTAATAGTAGAAGCTATACTTATTATACTTCATTTTTCATTGAAAGGAGGAAATGAAATGGCACAAGACGATCGAAAGGTAGTGGAGAAAAAACAGGAAGTACGCCGTAAAGAAATCTCTAAAATGATTGGTGAAGGTGGTTTAGGCGCTGAAAAATATTACAAAATTAAAAAAGATGTAAAATCAGAAAGGAAAAAGGATAGTAACTAATATGAAGAAACAGTATGTAGGATAAAGGGATGTACATGTACGATTATATCGTGTTGTATATCCCTTTTTCTGTTTATGGTATATTCGCCTCCATCCACGCGAATGCTTCTTCTTTTGTCGTTATTTCCTTGTTCAATGTTGCAATTTCTAATTGTAATAATAATTCTTTAAAATGTGCTCCTGGTTTTAATCCTCGTAAAATTAAATCTGCTCCAGTAATATATTGCTCCAGTTTTTTCCTTCTTTCAATGTATTGCAAAATGACTTCCTCATTGTCAATGGATGAAACAGATAAGATAAATAATAGTACATCATCTTCAAACGCTTTCGCATAAGCATGTATATCCCCGCTTCGTTCTGTTTGGCGCCATCCATCCATGCGGAAAAACTCCTCCACAGCACGAATAAATTTCATTTCTTTTTTTGTTAAAGCAAATTCCTTTATTGGCTCATTAAATGTATGATCAAAAAATGGAATTGCGACATAGTGAAACCAGTCAGGCTCTGCATGCTCATACATATCAAATAGTGCTCGTAATTTTTTCACTCGTTCAATTACGTCAGAAAGTGGGATATCCACATTATATTGTTTCCAAAAATCTACATCATATAAACGCATCATCGCCCGTGCAATATTGTCTTCTTTAAAAATACGGATTAATTCATCGACAATACGCTGGTTAGATAAATGACGCATCGTACTAATCGATTGTAATGCTAATTGTTCTGTCTGTTTATCCATTAAAAATTCAAATCGCGTTTCAAAACGAACCGCTCGTAAAATCCGTGTTGGGTCCTCTACAAAACTTAGATTATGTAAGATGGTAATATTTCCGTTACGTAAATCTTGTTGCCCATTATATGGATCTATTAAGTCCCCAAACTTCTCACCAGTCAAACAAACTGCCATCGCATTAATCGTAAAATCACGTCGTTGTAAATCTTCCGCTAAATAAGATGATTCCACATCCGGCAATGAGGCTGGTCGATCATAATATTCTAATCTGGATGTCGTTACATCGATACTAAACCCGTCAACCGTTTCCCATGTAGCCGTTCCAAAACTTTCGTGAATGATTACTTCTCCCCCATGATCCTCTGTCAGCCGTTTGGCAAATTCAATCCCGCTTCCCTCCACAACAATATCGATATCATCATTTGGAACACGTAAAAATAAGTCACGCACAATCCCTCCAACTAAATAAACATCGATATTTACTTGTTTAGCAGTTTTGCGAATATTTTCTAATAATGAGAATGCATCCTTTTCCAGTTGATCTTTCAGTTCATTTTTCAAATTCGTTTTTAATGGTTGATCTTTCCCTGTTTCCTCCATTAAAGCTATTTCATGCATTTTTTCGATAATATTCGTTCGTGTAATAATCCCAACTAACTTTCCGTCACGTATCACAGGTAAACGTCCAATATTTCGTTCGATAATTAATTGTTGTATTTCTTCTAATGTCTTTTCTTCTGTTACAGTAATTAAATTCGTGCTCATATACGCTTTTACAGGAGCATGTCCAAGTCCGTGATGATTTGCTTTATCTAAATCACGTCGAGTGACCATGCCAATTAATTTTCCTTCTTGTACAACCGGGTATCCAGAATGGCCATATCGATACATTTTTCTTCCAGCTTCTTCAATAGTTGTATCAGGTGTTAATGTTTTAACAGGATACACCATCATATCTTTCACCGTGATTCCTGGTTTAGAAATCAAATCTAAATCCTCTACTACTTTCGGCAAAATTTCCTCACAAGTCGAACGTTTTACCATCGCTGAGCCAGCTTTTTCATGTCCACCACCTTCAAATTTCTTTAAAAGTGGTAATAAATTGATGCGATCAGAACTTGCTCTGCCAACAATATGGACATGATTCTTCATCCCGACTACTGTAATAACTGCATCTGTATTTGTAATATCTAATAAACGGCTCGTAATCGTCGCTAAACCACTTTGAAAAAAGTCATAACTACTAGCGGCTACGACAATCTCCAATCCATCCATCGAACGAACATCCATTTTCGTAAATAAGTCATTCAAAATCTGTTGCTGTTCTGGTAGTAAAACATGTTCGGAAAATTGGTGTACCATTTCTAAGCTCATGCCATGATCCATTAAAAAACTAGCGGCTTTAAAATCGCGTGCAGATGTAATATCATTCATAAACGCATTGGTATCTGTATAAATACCGAGTCCAAACAATGTCGCTTCAAAAGAACTAATAGGAATTTGTTGTTCCACTATTTTTTCAATCAGTAATGTTACTGTTGCACCAACTTGTTCAATTTGGCGATCTGCTTCTTCGATATCGCCATTTTTAGGTGGATGGTGATCAAATACAACCACATTTATTTTCGACATGTCTAAATTTTCCATATAAGGACCGATTCTTCTTCCGTTTGCTACGTCGACTATAATCATATCTGTGACATTGTCCCAATTTACATCTTTTTCATCTGTAAATGGAAGCGTGTCACGGTATATATTTAGAAACTGCCTTACTTTTGTTTCTTGTTTGTCAGATAAGACGACCGTTGCGTCTGGGTATAATTTTTTTGCTGCATACAACGATGCTAACGCATCAAAATCCGTATTCATATGTGTGACGATAACCTGCAACATTCATCCCTACTTTCCTTCCAAAATAACTACTCTATGTAATACAAAAATATTTTAGACATCCTATACATCCGTCCAATATACCTATATCTATCATAGCATACGTTCCCTTTTTTTCTGCAAATAATGTCAAATACATTAAACAAAATAACTTATCTTCACTACTTCATTTGATGTATTGATGATATTTTGTCTAATTCGTTACACAACGTATAAATCTTCTTTTATTTTCAAACAATAGTATGGACTTCATCTCAATTTATGTTATACTTAAAGTATCAAATGAATAAAAAAAATGGTTAGAGTATACGAGAGAGACCAGAAATGACATTGCTTTGAATGAAGGCAATATTTTTCTGTGCTCTCTTTTTTTATGCATAAACTATATAAAGGAGCGAATCATACATGAGTTTCTCAAACTTAAGAAGAGCTGAAACAACAAGTAAATTAGCAAATGAAACGTTCGACATCGTGATTGTTGGTGGTGGAATTACTGGTGCTGGAATCGCATTAGATGCAGCAACACGTGGATTAAAGGTTGCATTATTAGAAATGAATGACTTCGCAAGTGGAACATCCAGTCGTTCTACAAAATTAGTACATGGTGGGTTACGTTATTTAAAACAATTTGAAATTAAAGAAGTTGCACAATTAGGACGTGAGCGTGCAGTTGTGTATGAAAATGGACCACACGTTACAACACCTGAGCGTATGTTACTTCCTTTCCATAAAGGTGGTACATTTGGACGTGTCCTAACAAATATTGCCTTAACGATGTACGACAATTTAGCACAAGTAAAACGCAGCGAACGTAAAGTGATGATTTCCAAAAATGCTGTCGTAGAAAAAGTGCCTTTCATTAAAGAAAAAGGATTAAAAGGTGGCGGTGTGTACGTTGAATATCGTACAGATGACGCTCGTTTAACTTTAGAAGTAATGAAAAAAGCAGCTGAAAAAGGTGCGACTATTTTAAACTATGCACAAGTTACTGGATTTGAATATGATACAAAGAAAAAAGTGAACGGTGTACGCTTTTTAGATAAAGCAATTCAGAAAGAAATAACGGTTCGTACAAATGTTGTTGTAAACGCAAGTGGACCTTGGGTAGATAAACTACGTCATTTAGATTATGTAAAAGGTAAAAAGCATTTACAATTATCAAAAGGGGTTCATATTGTTTTCGACCAAGAAAAATTCCCATTAAAACAAGCAGTATATTTTGATACACATGACAAACGTATGGTTTTCGCCATCCCTCGTGATGGAAAAACGTATGTAGGTACGACAGATGATTTCTATGACGGTGATGCGGAAGATATGCACGTATTACAATCTGAAGTAGATTATTTATTAAAAGCCATTGCAGATATGTTCCCGCATTTAACTTTAGATGAAGCTGATGTGGAATCAAGCTGGGCTGGTGTCCGTCCGTTAATTTTCGAAGAAGGTAAAGACCCATCTGAAATTTCACGTAAGGATGAAATTTGGGAAGCTGAATCAAACATTCTTACAATCGCTGGTGGTAAATTAACAGGATACCGTAAAATGGCTGAAACAATCGTTGACTTATTATATAAAAAATATATTCCGAAGAAAAAATTTGACCATGCTACATGTCAAACAAAACAATTACCAATCTCAGGTGGAGATGTTGGTGGATCAAAAGGATTCGCTGCATTTAAAGAAATTTGGATGCAAAAATTACAAGCTTTATCATTTACAAAAGACGAAGCTAGCACTTTAATTGCAACATTTGGCTCAAATATTGAAACGGCTATTTCTTATATCGATTACAATGATACGAATTTACCGAATGCATTGTATGCAAAATTAATGTACAGTATTCACCATGAAATGGTCTTACATCCAATTGATTTTATGTACCGTCGTACGGGAGATTTACTTTTTAATATTGCAGAGGTTAAACGTTATAAAGATGAAATTATTGATGTCATGGCAAAACTTTTTGTCTGGTCAGACGATGTGAAACTTCTTTATACAAAAGAAGTCGATGCCGCTATCGAAAATGCAGAATCATTCCGTGCCTAACTATTTGAGAGGTAAACGAAATTAGGAAAAGACATAAGGGACTATGTAAAGGCTTTGAAAAGCTGTCTGTCTAATAGTAGATTTCTAATTTCAATCATTTTTTGTCAACCAGTATAAGTTCGAAATGTAGTGTAAGCAGTCCCTTATGATATGCAAGGATGTCACGGCAAAATGTACTGTGGTTTTCACCCGTGCTGTATGGTCAACTTTGGCCTTACTAGTCGATGTTTCATCTTATCATAATCATTCATGAGACAAGTGAATTTCTCTCCTAGCGTTCGCTTTGGACGACTGGAGGGAAATTCACTTGTTTTCTATTTATGTGCTCCAAAATGGTGCTAGTGGCATTTTAAAACGTCCTCCCAAATGGACGCGGAAATAATAATGATGATTTCCTTTTTAAATGGATTCCTCTTCCCTCTTAGTGCTTACTATTTTTTGCGCACTCTTATTGGGCATCTCGAGCACTATCTTCCATGAATTTCAATGCCTTTAATTCCTTCAATCTCTTTTAACGCATCATAATATAATATGATAGAATGCTCCTTTGCCTCTATCAAACTGATAAATTCCACTCTTAGTTCTTTCTCACGGTTTCTAATTTTTATATTTCGTAGTTTCCCAATCACATTTTCTACTTCCGCCAACGTTTGTTGGACATCTGTCGTTAATTCATCCATATAAATGGTACACTTAACTTCTTGCTCACGTAATGTATGTGGTCCTAACTTTGTAACGACAAATGGTAAAAAGCGAATACTTATAACGATTAAAATTAAACAGACAGCCACTTCTTTAAAGTAGCCCGCACCAACTGCAATCCCGATTCCCGAGGCTGTCCAAACAATTGCGGCCGTCGTAAGCCCAGAAATGACATCATTATTTCTCCGTAAAATGACACCTGCCCCTAAAAAACCGATCCCACTTACAATTTGTGCGGATAATCGCATTGGGTCAGAACGAATAAATGGATTCTGTTCATTTAAAAAGGCTGTTTCAATCGACACAATCGTTAATAGACAACTCGTTACAGCAATTACAACACATGTTTTTAATCCAAGTGGTTTATGTTTTACTTCTCGTTCAATTCCTAATACGACACCTGCTACTGTCGCAATGAGCAATTTAATAACCCAGTCACTCATTACATCCATCCTTTCTATATCAATGTATTCCTATATGATGCCATAAAAAAATGTTGTACAATAGAGATAGATAAAAAGATTACATGATTTTTATAATGTTAAAGGAGTTCATACACCGTGCAACAAATTACGTCTATCATGGAGCATTACTTCGGATATTCTACATTTCGCCCTGGTCAAGAGGCAACAATTTCACATATTATGAATGACAACCATACGTTAGCAATCATGCCTACTGGTAATGGAAAATCACTTTGTTTTCAGCTACCTGCGCTTGCGAAAGAAGGTACTGCCATCATTATTTCACCACTTATTTCTTTAATGAAGGACCAGGTAGACTCATTACACACGTTAGGCATTTCTGCCACCTATATTAATAGTTCCCTCACATCGTTTGAACAACAAGAACGAATGGAACTTTTGAAACAAGGGGCATTTAAATTTGTCTATATTGCACCAGAAAGAATTCAATCGGATTACTTTTTACGAACGATAAGTAACATTCCTATTTCCTTAATCGCTTTTGATGAAGCACACTGTATTTCCCAATGGGGGCACGATTTTAGGCCGAATTATCGTTCTGTCGTCCCTACATTACAGCAACTAACGAATATCCCGCTATATGTTGCATTAACTGCTACGGCAACAAAAGAGGTAAAAAAGGATATTCAACAACTTTTACATATTCAAGATGATCATGTCGTTCAAACAGGGTTCGAACGAAGTAATTTACACTTTCATCTCGTAAAAGGCCGAGATAAAACTTCTTACGTCGAACAATTCCTAAGAGAAAGAAAAGATGAATCCGGCATTATATATGCTGCAACAAGAAAACAAGTAGATACATTATATGAACGTTTACATGATAAAGGGTACAATGTTGCAAAATATCATGCTGGATTAGATGAACAAAGTCGTCAAAAAGCCCAAAACGCATTTATTCATGATGCATGCCAAGTAATTATTGCAACGAATGCATTTGGAATGGGCATAGATAAATCGAATGTTCGCTTTGTGTTACATTATGCTATGCCGATGAACATCGAATCTTATTATCAGGAAGCCGGACGTGCTGGACGTGATGGAGAAAATAGCGATTGTGTGTTAATTTTTTCCAATCAAGATATCCAATTGCAAAAATTCCTCATTGAACAATCTGAGATGGAAGAAGAAATGAAACAGTTAGAATATGAAAAGTTACAAGCAATGACAAATTATTGTTTTACCGGTCGTTGCTTAAGTAGTTATATTGTCGACTATTTTACGAATATTCCCTCTAACACTCGTTGTGAAACGTGTAGTAACTGCCAAAAACATGGGGAAAAAGTCGATATAACAGAGGAAGCACAAATGATATTATCTTGTGTAAAACGCATGAATGAAAAATTCGGTGTCAGCATGACCGCAAAGGTATTACGTGGTTCCAAAGATCGTAAGTTAATTCAATTCAATTTACATAAACTTACAACATATGGGCTTTTATCTTCTTATACTGAAAAAGACATTACGGAGAAAATCCAGTTTTTAATTGCCGAACAACTACTTTCAACAGAAGAAGGAATGTACCCAACATTAAAACTAAACTATCAATCTATTGCCGTTTTAAAAGGAGAAAAGACGGTAGAAATGTATACATTAAAAGTGCCAACAACTGATGCGACGGATTTTGATGCAACATTATTTGGCGAATTAAGGGAGCTCCGAAAAGTAATGGCAGATGAAAGAAACGTGCCACCATATGTACTATTTTCCGATGCGACATTACGTGATATGTGCCGTTATTTTCCAACGACAAAAGACGAAATGCTTGAAATTAAAGGGGTTGGAGAAAAGAAATATAGTCAATACGGGGAAACATTTTTACATGCTATTAACAAATGGAAAGAAAAGAATCCACATGTGAAAAAGAAAGTCCAAATTGGAACACCTATAAACCGTTCGATTGCCAAACAACAAGTACTTGATGATCCTGATACACCATCCCATATGCAAAGCTATCAATTGTTCCAGTCTGGTAAATCGATCAAAGATATTGCAAAAATACGGGATGTGCAAGAACAAACAATTGAAAACCATTTATTTAAAGCATTTGACCAAGGCCTTCCAATCGTTTGGGATATTTTCTTTAACGAAGAAGAAGAAAGAGAAGTATTAAGTGTATATGAAAGGTTCGATGAGAAGAGGTTGAAGCCAATCAAAGAAGCATTGCCAGATACATTCACATATACAAAAATTAAAGCTGTCTTAGTGAAAAACAAACTTTTGTAAGGGGAACGAAACCAACTTCCCCTGAGTGCTTCTCCCCTATTTTTGGACAAAAAAATCGTACGACACATAGGATCGTACGATTTTTCCTAACATTATGATTATTATGCTAAACGGCTAATTCTTTCATCTAAATCTGGGTGTGTAGAGAATAATTGCATCGCCTTTTTAGCACCATTTATTTTCATTGTAGCTACTGCTGTATCGTCTTCTCCAGCTGTAGTTCGATCCGCATACATTTTTAAACTTTCTAACGCATGACGCATTTTGTCACGACCCGCTAAATCTGCTCCACCTTTATCCGCATGGAACTCACGATGGCGTGAATAAGCAAATACAACAAGGCTCCCTAAAATAGAGAATAATATTTGGAATACGATAATCGCGATGAAATGAACGATTGGTGCAATTTCTTCACGAACGAACTGTGATGCGATAAGCGCAACAATTCTAGATAAAAATACAACAAACGTGTTCACAACACCTTGTAGCAATGTCATTGTCACCATATCGCCATTTGCAATATGGGCAACCTCGTGTGCGATAACTCCTTCCACCGCATCATCATCCATTTCATCTAGCAATCCAGCTGAAACGGCAACTAATGAACGTTTTTTCGATGGTCCTGTTGCAAATGCGTTCACTTCTGGTGAATTGTAAATTCCAACCTCAGGCATATATGTTAAACCAGCTGCTCTTGATAAGCGGTATACCTTTTCAATAACTACTTGTTCATATTCATTCTTGGGATTATTCGGATCAATTATCTTCACACCCATCATTCGCTTCGCAATCCAACGAGACATTGCTAACGAAATAAAGGAACCCGTAAAACCAATAACCGCACTAAATACTAGTAAGGCACCGTAGTCTATAGTACCATTTTCTCCAATATAGTTCCCAATCGGTAAGATCGTGAATATAATCGAAATGGTTAAAAGAACTAGTACGTTTGTTAATAAAAAGTAAAATATTCTTTTTGCCACGAACTTCTTCCTCTCTTTCATAATGTTTCTCTTATTCTACAACATTTCTGTTATAAATAACATCCTTTTCATGTAAAGTATAGTTAATTTTTACACGAAAGCTAAAGAATCATGAATAAATCGTTTGCGTTCTTCTCGAGGGATAAACTGTCGAATATTATACTCATCAAATCCTACTTGTAATTTATCATCCCCTAAAATAATCGGCTGACGTAACAACTTTGGATTTTTATTTACTAATGTATATAAATCATTTAATGAGATATTTTCTAAGTCTAGATCTAATTCTTTATACACATTCGATCTTGTCGCAATAATATCTTTTGTCCCCTCTTCTGTTAATTGTAAAATTTGTTGCATTTCTTTTTTCTTTAAAGGCTTCTTCAAAATATCACGATATTCAAATGGAATATTATGTTCCTCAAACCACCTTCTCGCTTTTCTCGTTGATGCTGTTGAAGAACCATATAATTTGATTTTCATCATGAACCCTCTCTCTTCCTTTTAATTATTTTGCCTTAAATCCTTTTTTCATTAAATTAATTTGTGTCGTAAAATTGTGTAGCACCTTTTCATTTGGTATGTTCACCGCATATTTACGTGCGATGTTACCTAACATCATGGATAATAACATTTGAATCATATGAAATAATTCTTCATCATTTTTTACATTTAAAATGGTCGTATCGACGAGATCCCTTACTTCCTTATATTGTTCACTCAGTACGCTATAATTCATATCACTTAAAAAAGCACGTTCTGTTTCAAAATCTAAATGTAGAAACATATTTTTGAAAAATTGTTTATCATTTTTCCTGTCAATTCGAATGAGTAAGTCTTCACATAAATCACTCACTGCATAAAATATATTCCCGTCATGCTTTTCTAATAAACGAATAAATCGTTTTCTTTTTTCATCTGCATACTGGTTTAATATATAAAAATAAAAATCCTCTTTATCTTGAAAATATTGATAAAAACTACCGCGTGGAATACCCGCCTCTTTTACAATATTCGCAATGGAAGCTTCAAATAATGGAACTCGTGAAAATTCTTTTTCTCCCGCTTCAATTAATACTTCCTGTTTTTCTATAGGTAAATTATAAAAAGTCTGTCTCGGCATCCAAGTTCCTCCTAAGTACAAAGTCAAAATGACACAATGTCACTTCCACTCCATTTCATTATAAATGACACGGTGTCATCTGTCAATAAAAAATGACCTTCTTTGACCAATATGTGACTAAAAAATGACAAAAATAAAAACACTTTATCCTTCCAATGATAAAGTGTTTTTTTGCTTTATTGCGCCATCCATTTCGGTGGCATGTTTTTATCCCAGTATATATTGCCTAATTCATAATGTGTTTCAAACTGATCTTTTCCTAAATGATAGTGGAAATTAAACCAATATCCTTCTTGTGGTTTAAAATCTCGACGAACGTGAAACTTCGCAATTATTTTTTTATCTTTTACATCATATACATTGAATATTCTTTCTCCATACCCTTTTGCAGGGTTTTCCGTGATTTCATAAAATGGCAGTCTGTCTTCTCCTACTTCCGTAAAGATAGACGTTAAAGTGTCCTCCATTTTCGGTAAAATTACTTCTTGAAACTCTTTTTCTAGCTGATTTTCTATCTTCGGTCCAAATTTAACACTCGTTTGTGCAATAGCTTTTTCCATTAATGTAGCAGCTACATCCTCTTCCTCAACATCATATGTAGTTACTTGTTCCGCAACTATATTCGCTTTAGACGAATCATACGTTTTCTCTTCTTTTCCTACATGTGCATCTACATCAAATGACGGAACATATAAACCTAACGTTATGAAAGCGACGAATGCAACGGCAATTTTTCTCATCCAAATTTTCATCGTATCATCTCGCTTTTTATTTTATATATACTTAACTGTATCATTTTACAAGGAAAAATACATGACTTTTAGTCAAATTTAATATTTTTTTAACATTCTATACTACTTTAGCAAATCTCCGATAAAAATGGTGATATGTATATATTTCATCGTCATTTTCTTAAGTTATATAATCTAATAGTTCATTGATGACAGCTGTTTCTGTATCATAGATACGATACATACAATAAATGAGTGATACAAAACCGGGCGTCAGCAATAATGGTGCTACTGTATTATTTACTATTTCTACTTCTATTTTATATGTGTATGTATCAACTTTAATTTTTCCAAATATTGTTTTATCCCATTTTAATGTAATGTTCCCGTCCCAATCTTCATGAGCTTCAAATTTCTTTCCTTTTATTTTTCCCTTTACGTGGAAATACAAATAAATTAGACCTTTCGCATCTTCTAATTGGAACTGTTCATTTGCATCGTGCAAATAAAATGTATATGCATATCCTAGGAATGCCTTTAATCCTTGCTTTTTTACCGCAAAGGACAAGGTGGTCTTTCCAGCATGATTTTGAAATGCGTAAAAAGTTCCTTTCCTGATTTGCTCCTCCTCTAAAAACCCATCTTCATTAAACGTTCGAACGATTGTTCCAACTGAAGAATCTTCTTCATCCAATACAGGAATCGTTTTTTGTTTTGAGAAAAAGAACACATCTTTAAAATGATAGATTATATTCGACATCCATGTCACCATCCAATCCTTTTTAAAATTATACCACACTACAGTCTTACAGTAAGTACGTTTACGGGATATACGCGCAAATGAAATGCGTTCTTTTCCTCCTTATGACAAGTAGAACATAATCTGCTATACTAGAGTCAGAAATCTACTAGGGGTGCCTTTTGCGTGGAAGGCTGAGAAGAAGTGCGTGACATTTCTAACCCTCGTGAACCTGATCTAGTTCGAACTAGCGGAGGGAAGTAGGAATCCATGGCTTTTTTTGCAGTCGAACCAGATTCTCTCACGAGGAATCTGGTTTTTTTATGGAAAAATATATATTTTATAACGTCATATACATCCCTAAAATCAAACAAAGGAGCAAATCAAATGAAAGATATTACATGTGCATTAACCATTGCAGGTACAGATCCTACAGGAGGCGCAGGAATACAAGCTGATTTAAAAACATTTCAAGAATTACAAACATATGGCATGAGCATTATTACATCTGTCGTCGCACAAAATACGACAGGGGTTCAAGCGATTGAACATATATCTTTGGAGATGATTGAACAACAATTAGATTCTGTATTTTCAGATGTTCCTGTAGATGCTGTTAAGACAGGAATGATTGCAAACATTGATATGATGAAAATAATAAAGAAAAAGCTCGACGGAAAAAATCTCCCACTCGTAATTGATCCTGTTATGGTTGCTACAAGTGGAGACCATTTAATTAATGAAGAGGCCCGTGACTTCTTACGAGATGAATTATTAGCTTATGCGACTGTTGTTACACCGAACTTACCGGAGGCTGAATTTTTAACGAACATGACCATTTCGACATTCGATGATATGAAAAAAGCTGCCGAAAAAATTGTTCATACGTATGGAGCAAAAGCAGCACTTGTAAAAGGAGGCCATTTAAGCAAAGACAACGATGCAACAGACTTCTTATATGATGGAAACGACATGCATGTATTTACAAAAAAACGAATTGATACAAAACATACACATGGAACAGGTTGTACGTATTCCGCAGCCATTACCGCCCATCTTGCACAAGGTCTTTCTTTATATGAAGCAGTGGAAAAAGGAAAAGAATTTATTCAAGCTGCTATTGAAGAATCTATTCCACTTGGTGCTGGTAGTGGGCCAACAAAACATTGGGCCATTAGAGGGAGACAAGTATGAATATAAATGAAAACATCATGAAAAAGGCTCCTCTCGTCCACTGTTTAACGAATAATGTCGTCAAAAACTTTACCGCTAATGGGTTACTCGCCATTGGTGCCTCACCTATTATGGCCGATAACCCGATGGAAGTTAGTGAAGTCGCTAAAAAAGCAGATGCTATTTTAATTAACACGGGTACATTAATGGATTCAGATATGGAAGCAATGCTTACTACTGGAACGGTTGCAAATAATCATCAAAAACCAATCGTATTAGATCCTGTAGCAGTCGGTTCCTCTTCTTTTCGAAAACAAGCTTGCCTTAAATTTCTACATGCCATAAATTTCACGGTGATTAAAGGAAATGCAGGGGAAATGGCCGCATTAGTCGATGAAAAAGTGGCAATGAAAGGCGTTGATTCTGTCGATCCTCCAATAGAAACAACGAAATTAATTGCTAAAAAAGTTGCAACGAAATTCCAGACAATCGCGGTGATTACAGGGGCAAAAGACGTTATTTCCAATGGAAGAGAAACATATATAAATGAACACGGGCACGAAATGTTAACACGTATAACTGGTGCAGGTTGTTTATTAGGTGCTATTATTGGGGCGAATGTAGCATGTGAGGTGGATCCTTTTAAAGCAACCTATCAGATAATCGAATTTTATACAAAAGCTGCGGAGCGAGCAATGGCATCTTCCAATGTCCATGGCCCTGGAACTTTCCAAGTTCACTTTTTAGATGCATTACATCACGTCGATTAGGAGAGAAAGAGGATGAACAGAAATATATTACGAAAATATTTTATTATGGGAAGCCAAGATTGCCCCAAAGATAGAACACCTGAAACGATCTTACGAGAAGCAATTCAAGGTGGGATCACTATCTATCAATTTCGTGAAAAAGGGAAAGGAAGTTTACAAGGGGAAGAAAAAATTGCCCTTGGTAAATCATTACGAGCAATCTGTCAGGAAGCAAATATCCCGTTTATAATAAATAATGATGTCGAATTAATCGATGTACTACATGCTGACGGCATTCATGTTGGTCAATCGGATGAACCGGTTAAAAAGATCCGTGAAAAATACCCACATAAATGGATCGGTTTATCCATTTCCAATATGGAGCAATATGAAAAAAGTTCGCTTGCATATATTGATTATATTGGTGCGGGACCTGTTTTTAACACAACTTCGAAATCCGATGCTCTACAACCCGTTGGAATAGAGTGGATTCAAACATTAAGAAAACTGACCCCTCAAATTCCCATCGTCGGCATTGGTGGTATCTCACCTGAAAATGCCCATCATGTGCTTCATGCTGGGGCGGATGGTGTGTCAGTTATTTCAGCAATTACAAAAGCAGAAAATATTCCAAAAGCTGTACGTTCTTTATAAAAACGAAATCTTATCAAAAAGAGTTTGGAACATAAGTTAGTGAAGATGCACGAGACACGAATCGCTCTTCTTAGATAATCGCTATAGAAATGTACCATCACATTTGAGTCAGTAGCTGCTACACCTTTTTCTAGCTAAGCGCTACAGCGTCCTGCCAACTTGGTAGACTCGCTGTACATTTCTTTCGCCTATATTATCATTCGTATTTCGTACTAACTTTTTTTGTTCCAAACTCTTTTCATTTATTTCGCTATGTTTTTATGCCGAACGCTCATTTTCATGCCCATATATTCAAGCAATAAAGTTTTTACACTCTCGCTTTTTCATGACCATAATCAATTTCAAATCCTAAATCTTCTAACATTTGGTGGTCTGCTGTACTCAATTGTCCTTCAGTCGTTAAATAATCCCCGACAAAAATTGAATTGGCAGCATACAATCCTAATGGTTGTAAACTTCTTAAATTCACTTCGCGTCCACCAGATATTCGAATTTCCTTCGTTGGACAACAGTAACGGAATAACGCTAACACTTTTAAACAATATGTCGGTGTTAGTTCATTCGTTCCTTCTAACTTTGTCCCATCAATTGCATGTAAAAAGTTAACTGGAATGGAGTCCGCATCGAGTTCTTTTAAAGAAAATGCCATATCCACCACATCTTCTTTCGTTTCTTTCATTCCGACAATGACACCTGAACAAGGAGATATTCCAACATCTTTCACTTTATTTACGGTGGATACACGATCATCATACGTATGACTCGTCGTAATGTAATCATGATGTTTTTTCGATGTATTTAAATTATGATTATAACGATCGACTCCTGCTGCTTTTAATTGTTCTGCTTGCCCTTCTTTTAAAATACCTAAACAAGCACATATTTTCATATCATAATTTTGTTTGATTTCTTTCACCGCATCGACGACAATATTCAATTCACGATTCGTCGGACCACGTCCACTTGCAACGATACAATATGTTCCTGATTGTAACTTGTTCGCTTGTTCTGCTCCAGCTAAAATCGATTCCTTATCCATCATTTTATACCGTTGAATTGGCGCCTTAGAATCAATAGATTGTGCGCAGTATCCACAATTTTCACTACAGGCACCTGACTTCGTATTGATAATCATATTTAATTTCACTTTATTGCCGTAATAATGGTGACGAATTTGATAGGCGCCATCTAATACTGCTAATACCTGTTCATCTGGACATTGCAAAAATTTCATCGCTTCTTCTCGCGTAATATGATAGCCTTGTATTACTTTATCTGCTAACTGAGCCCAATATTTTCTATCTTCCATCTTATGTCTTCCTTTCTTTTTATGATTGTGAACGAACCTTTTGTATCATTAAAATAGCATCTAATCGATATGCAAATACACCTGCAACAAGTGCTAAAGCAATATCTTTTGGCAATGGAACACTCATCCATAACCATGCAATTCCGTAGTGAAATCCTTCTGGCGCTTGAAACCAAAGTTTATAAGCCATATATAGCCAGTTCGTTCCAAAAACATAAATAAATAACATTCCGAACAACGATGCAGCTATATACATCGATTTTGTCTGCTTATATTCCACCAGTTTCCCACATATGTACGCAACGATAATAAATGAAATGATAAAACCAAAAGTAGGACTTAATAAATTTGCAGCACCCCCACTGAACTGTGCAAACACAGGTGCACCTGCCAATCCAATTAACATATACCCGAACATCGTAAATGCTCCTAAGCGACTCCCGAGGACAAGTCCCGCCAATACGGCAAAAAATGTTTGCAATGTAATAGGCACTCCTCCAACGACTAAAAACGGCATAATCGCAGTAATATTCGCTCCAATTGCCGTAAGTGCGATAAATAATCCACCGTAGACAATTTTTACTGTTTGATTCGTTTTCATGATTCCACCCCTTTGTAAACCATAATATTTTTAAGTTGACACAAATGAAGGATAGCATAATTTAAAAATTATGTACAGTATTTTTAAAAAATTTCAGATATATTTTATTCCTTCTCAGAAAGCACTACTTCTAATTAGGAAACATCGAGATTCTGTCATATAAAAAAAGGTAATGTTCATCTTTTTCGATAAACATTACCTTTTATTCGTATCTTTACATTAATACTCTGCGTCACTCGCGGTTCCTTCTACAATAGCAATGCCAGCACTTGCTCCAATTCGATTGGCTCCTGCATCAATCATCGCTTTTGCTGATGCTGCATCACGTACACCACCTGAAGCTTTTACGCCGATATTCGGTCCTACTGTTTGACGCATCAATGCAATTGCCTCTACTGTGGCAGCTCCAGGTCCAAATCCTGTCGATGTTTTAACAAAATCTACCCCTGCTTCTTTTGCGATATTGCATGCACGTTCAATTTCGTCAGGAGATAAAAAACCGGTTTCTAAAATTACTTTTACGACTGCTGCACCATTTGCCGCTTGAACCACATCTTCTATGTCTTGTAACACAGCTACATCATCACCAGATTTAAATAATCCGATATTCATTACCATGTCTACTTCTGTCGCACCATTTGCAATCGCATCACGTGTCTCGGCAACCTTTGTAAATGTACTCGTCGCCCCTAACGGGAACCCAATTACTGTCGTCACTCCGACATTCGTTCCAGCTAATTGTTCAGCTGAAAATTTGACCCAATAAGGGTTCACACAAACTGTGGCAAAATTATATTCTTTCGCTTCTTTACATAGTTGTTCTATTTGTTCCTTCGTACTTTCTGGTTTTAATAATGTATGATCAATATATTGCGCAATATTTTCTACCATCATTTTTCTCTCCCTTAAAAAATCTATGTTATTGTTAGTATAAACAATAAAAGAACATGCAACAATCTTTTTAACAAAAGGATGTGCAAACTATCGGAAAGGACGATTGTATGAATAAAATTTTAGTCGTTGACGATGATGAAAAAATTGTCAACCTCGTTAGCATTCATTTAAGCAGAGCAAATTACCGAATGATAAAAGCGCTCAATGGGATAGATGCATTAGAAAAAATGGAACAGGAACTTCCTGACCTTGCGATTGTCGATGTGATGATGCCAAAAATGGACGGATATGAATTAACAAAACAATTACGTACATACGATATCCCTGTCCTCTTATTAACAGCAAAAGGGGAATTGGAAGATAAAGAAAAAGGTTTTTTAGCTGGTTCAGATGATTATGTCGTAAAGCCCTTTGAACCGAAAGAATTACTTTTTCGTGTACAAGCAATTTTACGTCGATATGACAAATCTGTCGATACACTAATCAAAATTGGCCCTATGACCATTAACCAACAAAATTACGATGTTACAGTTGGTGATAAAACATTATTCCTCCCATTAAAAGAATTCGAATTATTATCTGTACTCGCTTCACGAACAGACCATGTGTTTGAAAGGGAATTTTTAATTGAACGAGTTTGGGGAATCGATTATGAGGGAGACGACCAAACATTAAACGTTCATATTAAGCGAATTCGCGAAAAATTACGTCCGATTACAGATGAAATTACCATTGTTACGGTTCGTGGAGTTGGTTATAAACTAGAGGTTGCACAATGATTCGATCTTTATATAGTAAGTTTTTCATTTTTACAGCGGTCATTATGATCGGTAGTTCGATTATTGCCTTTTTAGCTGTCAACACTTTTTATCATCAATATTTAAAAGAAAACAACGACACCAAAAATGTTCATATCGCGCAAGAAATGGCCGAATATATGGCAACAACCGATCATATCGAGCATTATTTACAGACTACTGCACATGTTGGGTATAAAATTTTACACATTGATTCAGATGGGGATGCCGCTTTTTATGGGGCTGATTTTCGGGAACATAATTTATCAGACGATGCAATAACACAAGTGTTAAATGGTACGATTTATCATGGGATGCGTGATTTTCCAAAAGAAACATTCGTCACAGGATTTTTCTCAGATGAAACAGCAAATACTGTCGGGGTACCTGTTGAAATCGATGGGCAACAACATGCTATTTTCATTCGTCCCGATATTAAATTACTATTTACAGAAGTTCATTATTTACTCGGTGGGATGTTTCTAGCAATGGCAATCATTAGTATGGTTGCTATGTTATTTATTGCTAGGAAACTCGTTCGTCCTTTAACAGAATTAACAAGAGCGACAAAAGAAATTGGAAAAGAACAATTTGCGGTTGAATTACCGACTAATCGTCGGGATGAAATTGGCCAATTAGCAAAAAGTTTTAAACAAATGACAGATAGATTAGAAGCCTCCGATAAAATGAAAAAGCAATTTATTAGTGATGTATCCCATGACTTCCAAACACCTTTGCAAAATATTCAAGGGTATGCGAGTCTGTTACATGAAGGGAGTCTCACAAACGAAGAGGTACGTTTGTATACCGAAATTATTCAAAGTGAAACAGACCGCCTATCCGCATTGACCAAACAATTATTATTATTAACATCGCTAGATACTTTAGAAAGTGATGTTCCAAAAGAACATTTTCGTCTGGATACACAAATAAAAGAAGTCGTTCAAAAACATCGCTGGAAGTTAATGGAGAAGAACATTTCGTTAACCATGCACATAAACGAAATGACGATGTACGGCCACAAAGCATATATGGAAAAAGTCTGGGAAAATTTACTTTCCAATGCGTTAAAATATACGAAGGAAAACGGAGCGATCCATATGGAGGTCCTTGAAAATGACGAAGAAATTATCGCCGTTATAAAAGACAACGGCATCGGTATTGAACAAGAAAAAATCCCATTTTTATTTGATCGATTTTACCGAGTAGATAGTGCAAGACATGCGAGCATTGAAGGGACAGGATTAGGTTTATCTATCGTCAAACAAGTAGTGGACTTACATCATGGAACCATCCATGTCACAAGTAATATGGATCAAGGAACCACCTTTTCAATTACTTTCCCTAAATTGTAATATGCAGTTCATGTTGCGTTCATATTCGACCTCTAATATAGCATATAACAGTTATATGAGAGGAAGATAAGAAATATGGAAACAATTTGGGGTAAAAGACTTATTCGCTTTGCAGCGATTTTCGGATTAATTGGAGCATTTTTAGGTTCCCATATGGCGGGTGCTGGTTCATTAGCATTCCGTCCGGTTCACGCACATATTTTAGTGGTTGGTTGGTTATCTCTATTCGCATGGGGTGTGTATTATAAAGCATTTCGTATTCAAGCATCCTCATTAGTAGCTGCCCAAGCATTAACAGGCATCATCGGCGCTGCAGGTTTATCTATCGGACTATGGTTACAATATTTACAACCATTTGGAGATTCAAAGGCTATTATTTTACCAATTTATATTGGCGGGGGAACCATTTTACTTATTAGCTTTTTATTATTCGTCATTGTGACATTTGTAAGCAAAGAACAAAAGGCATAAAAAATAAGCGTTGGATGGCTATCAAAGTCCATACCAACGCTTATTTTCTTTTTCTAAAGATAAGTAATAAAATGGTCACTGTAATAATTGGCATTAAAATTTGAATGATAAAAAAATTAGACCAAATGGATTTCATTTGATGAATAAATCTTGTTATTCGAGAATCTGTTTCAACCGTTATGTCATTAAATGAAACGAACCGCTTCGCACTATTAACAGCTCGTACTTTATATTCGTATGTTTTGTTCGGTTCTACATTTTTATCTGTATAACTATTTACAACGGATGAATCAAGAAGTTTTCCATCGCGAACTATTTCATAATAAATAGCATTTTCAACACTTTCCCAATTCAGCGTAATATTGTCTTTACTATTCGTAACGACAGAGATATTATCAGGATGATCAATTGAAAAAAATTTGTTATCTTCTGTTTTTACTTCTCTACTAAACGTTTTGCCCTGTACATTATTTTCTTCATCTATCATTTCAACGACGTATTCATGTGTGGTGAAAATATCAAAATTCACATCTTCATACGTTGTTTCATCCGTTGTATGTATTCTATCCCCATCTCGATAAATATGATATTTTTCTGCCTTTGGGTGGGCATCCCATGACAACTTGATCCCTTTATCATTATTTTCATCGACGCTTAAAATTCTTCCTGTAAAAGTATCCATAAACTCAAATGTTTTCGGTGCAGTATCTTTCAATGTTTCTCTGTACCAACCGCCTAGAAAATAATGTGTCATCGTTTCAGCAAAATATTCGTCTGCATATGAATAATAAGTACTCCCTGGAAATAGTTTCGCATATTCCTTTTTATGTATTTTCTTAAACTCGTCCATATCCGATACTTTTTCATCTAATACATTAAAATCAACCAAATGTGCAAACTCATGGTATTCTAACAATGCATTGTAATGCATATCTCCTGGATAACTTTGGCCAATTTTTGCAACACTCACATTATCCCGCGCTAATCCTGCTATGTCATCATAAATAACATCATTTTTACCAGATAACTCCCCTTGCAAATCTTGGAATTCTTCTAATTGCACTGCCGGTATATCTGATAAAATAAACAGTACGTCTTTTTTGACTGCCTCTTGAAGAATTCTTCTTGGAAATGCTGCCATTCGATCAAGCATTTCTTGTGTTGCTTCATGATCATAATTATTATTTAACGCACGAATTTCTATCAATTCTCTTAGTTCGTCATTAGCAAAATAGTGGTTCCTCGAATATTCTTTAGGCTCTTTCTCTTCAGCTTGTCCACTATCAACAAACGGAAAAAGCATGGCAAATAGTGTACTTACTATGAATAAAGATAGTAGTTTTATAATGTCTTTATTTACCACTGTCCGAGCCTCCTTTACAATCAATATCAAAAATATCATACAACAATTTCTAAACAATGTATATATGAGTGAATACCTATACTATTTTATTCCTTTTCTTACATGTAAACAAACCTCTTTTTCGATAAATCGTGACGAACTTCTAACATTTGTAACATTTTCCAAAAAAACAGGAATACAAGTTGATGATTGCTTTGTACTCCTCTTTTTTCTTTATGAATGAGACACTATGTTATGGTTTGTTTTTTATGCATTGTAATACTTTCTTATGGGAAAGGCTCCGAATGAAGATATAGGTGGAATCTATGTTTCTATGGGAAATGTTGAACTAGTTTTTGGATTTTGCAGGCTATTTTAAGGTTCATTCAACTGTCCGTTTTGAGGGGAAGCCAACGTAGAAAATAAATTAAGATTTGCGTTACCCGTAGTAAATGTAAGAAATTTTACCGCCCATTTTCATCACTTTAACGATTGCAACATGAAAAACGGTCATGTTTTCGTGATAAACATGACCGTTTTTCATGCATAAAGACAAGTTTTGTCCCCGTCTCCTTAGACCTTCCGCTTCCATATTTCGTAAGAGAGACTAATGCTTCATTATACCTATTCACTTTTCACTTGTTCTACTACTTCTTCGACTTCAATCCGAGACATTTTTTCTTTTCCTTCTTCCATTGCTTTCAACGTACGTTTTGCTAAAGCTAATGGAATCTTACAAAATAGCGTTATGGTTCTCGTTTTAATTGATTTTAAGTATTCGTCCCCTTTTGCTAAATTTTCCCGCGCATAGACGAATAAATCATCCCGAGTCCATCCTTCTGGCATGAAACTAACCCCACGCTCTTCCATATCTTCTTCTTGATTTCGTAAAATATTTACCGCTTGTAATCCACGTCCAAACCCAATCGCTAAATCACGATCTGTTTCAGTTCCATCGTACCATTCCCAAATATGTGAAAGCATTACTCCAACGAGTCCTGCAACATAGTATGTATAATCATCAAGGTCTTCTTTCGTATTTACAGCAAAGTCCTTTTCTACCCAGTCAGCCATCCCACCAGCCATTTCAGCTGTCGATTGCTTCACCTGTTCGACAATCCCTTCTGGGCAAACATCCAACCACTCTGCTAAACGTAATGTTACTTCAGGAAACACATCTTCATATGGTCGAACGAGATCCATATATGCTTCTTTATCGAAAGAGCCTTCTTTTAGTAACAATGTTTTTGTCTCACGTAATAGACGTGCTTTAATATCCTTTTCCATCGTTTCATGGTCTTCAATTTCATCAATTGCACGCATACATAAATAAGCGGAACCGACTGTTAAACGTAATTCCTTTTTCAACAATGTAATTGGAATATAAAATGTTCTACTCGTTTCTTTTAAGACGCGCATTGCCTCTTTTTCTAATTTCACATTATGTTTCAATCTCGTTTCCTCCTTAAAAAGGTTATTTTAAGTATAACAAAGAAAACGGTTTTTTTCCTTTATATGCATTTCGATTAAAGTTTTACGAATCGAGGAAGAAAAGTTATAATACTATCATTACAAAGAGATGGAGATTATATACATGAAACAACCTTTAGTACGTTTTTCAGAAATAACACGAGAACATTATCCACATTATTATGATTTTGCATATACGACTGACAAAATCGCAAATGTATTAAGAGAAAAAACGGGACATACATATGTTATTTATACATATGAGGAAACGATCGGTATGTCCGATATCATTCTCACACAATTAATCGAAAGTGACACACCAGAAATGGAGGTAATTGCTCCGATTCATGAACATGATCCTCAAAAACAAATTATAGATAAAGATGGGGCAAAAACAATTCAAGTATCTGAGGAAAATCATGTTTTCTATTTTCCAAGATTTGATGTAGCTATTGCGAATATCCATATATTCCAAAGCCATGTTGATTATCCACACGAATTTATTTTTGGATCTGATGATGCACAAGTCATTGCATTTTTACATTTTATGGAAGAGCAATACCGTACATCTATGTTAGATGGCATTACGATTATGACCGATACAGAGGACGGTTTAATCGATGAACAAGAGGAAATTACGAATCAAATTTCTCGAGAAGAAGTACTGCTTGAAAAAAGTATCAAGCGAGATATTTTCCGTTCAATTGATGAATTTTTCACCAACGAAGGCACATTTTATAAAACTTACCACATTCCTTATCGTCGTGGAATTTTATTATACGGAAATCCTGGAAACGGAAAAACAACACTCGTAAAGTCGATCGCCGGTAGTGTCAATGCGCCGGTTATTTATTGGCAAATTACAGAATATACATCCAGTTATTCGATTAGTGAAGTGTTTGAAAAAGCGACCAAAATGGCGCCTGTCATTTTAATTATCGAAGACATTGATTCCATGCCAGCAGAAGCACGTTCTGTTTTCTTAAATGCATTAGATGGTGCAACAACTAAGGAAGGAATTTTCTTAATCGGGACGACAAACTACCCCGAACGAATTGATCCTGCTTTAATTAATCGTGCCGGACGATTTGATCGTGCATATGAAGTGAAACAACCAAATACTGAAATGCGCAAACGTTATATTGAGAAGAAAAATTTAACTCAATTCGTTCCACACGAAAGATTAGATGCTATTGCGAAGAAAACGAAAGGGTTATCTATCGCACAATTAAACGAACTATATATGTCGATGGCTTTACAGTGGCATTATGAAAATGAAGTCGATGTCGATACGATCATTGAAGAATTAAAAGAAAATCATAAACGTGCGATGAAACAAGAGTGGGAAATGGAAGATTATGAAGACGGGATTGGGTTTTAAGATTATGTAAAATTGCTTTAAGTGTGGGGTTGATGGGGTTTGGAGCTTTGGGGTGTTGGGAGCCTAGCGTCCCTGAGTTTGGGATTTTTGCGATTTCGAGGACGGTAGACCTCCCTAGCGTCCCTGAGTTTGGGATTTTTGCGATTTCGAGGACGGTAGACCTCCCTAGCGTCCCTGAGTTTGGGATTTTTGCGATTTCGAGGACGGTAGAACTCCCCAGCGTCCCTGAGATTGCTATTTTCGCGATTTCGAGGACGATAGAGCGACCCAGCGTCCTTGAGATTTGGATTTTCGCGATTTCGAGGACGATAGAGCAACCCAGCGTCCTTGAGATTTGGATTTTCGCAATTTCGAGGACGGTAGAACAACCTAGCGTCCCTGAGTTTTGAATTTTCGCGATTTCAAAGACGATAGAGCGGCCTAGCGTCCCTGAGTTTGCTATTTTCGCAATTTCGAGGACGGTAGAACAACCTAGCGTCCCTGAGATTGCTATTTTCGCGATTTCGAGGACGGTAGAACTACCTAGCGTCCCTGAGTTTGGGATTTTCGCGATTTCAAGGACGGTAGAACGACCCAGCGTCCTTGAGATTGCTATTTTCCCGATTTCAAGGACGGTAGAACGACCCAGCGTCCCCGAAAACTTCATTTCCACGTTTTCAAGGACGATAGGGCATCCCAGCTCTTGCATGCTACTCCCCTAGCTCTAAAATCCATAAAACTTCTACTCATTTTTATTTCCCCATTATTTTGTCCATCCATTTTTATACGTGGTATGATAGAGCCACGAAAAGACAAGAGGTAAAGAAGGAGAAAGATAGATGAGAATTTTTGTTGATGCAGATGCATCCCCCGTGCAAAATGAAGTAATTGAAGTAGCAAAAGCACATGAGCTACAAGTCATTTTTGTGAAAAATTATGCCCATTTTTCGCAAACGGAATATCCATCATTTGTCGAAGTTATTCACGTGGATAAAGGGGCCGATATGGCCGACTATGAAATTGTCCGAAACATCCAACCGAACGATATCGTCATTACACAAGATTATGGGCTTGCTGCACTATGCTTAGGAAAACAAGCACATGTCCTCCACCATAAAGGGTTCGAATATACAGATAAAAATATTGATCCATTACTTGCTCAACGACATATCGGAGCACAAATGCGACGAGCCGGGAAGAAAACGAAAGGACCGAAGCCTTTTACAAACGAAGAACGTGAAAAATTCACACGAAAATTACATGACATGATACAAACATACATGAAATAATTATATAAATTCAAAATCATATATAAAAATGGTATAATAGTTCTTGTTCTATATGACATACGATTAATTGAAATATTCAAAATTATCTATACATAATAAATGAGGTGACGATTTGAAAAAGGAAATTTCTATTGGGTTATTAGGATTAGGTGTGGTCGGTTCTGGTGTCATCCAAATTGTAGAAGACCATCAAGAAGACCTACAACATCAATTAGGTTGCGGTGTAAAAGTTGAAAAAGTACTTGTTCGCGACATAGAAAAAGCTAGAAAAATCGCAGTAGATGAATCATTATTAACAACAAATAGTGCAGACGTATTAGACAATCCGAACATCGATGTAATTATCGAAGTAATGGGTGGAGTAGATACGGCTCGTGAATATATTTTAACAGCATTAAAAGCGAAAAAGCATGTGGTAACGGCAAATAAAGATTTAATTGCATTACACGGTCCAGAATTGGAAGAAACAGCACGTGAAAATGGCTGTGACTTATTCTATGAAGCAAGTGTTGGTGGAGGAATCCCTCTATTACGCCCATTATCTGATGGACTTGTTTCAGATCGAATTAACCAAGTAATGGGAATTATTAATGGTACAACGAACTACATCTTAACAAAAATGGACAAAGAAGGTCAGAGCTATGAAGATGCTTTACAAAAAGCACAAGAATTAGGCTTTGCGGAATCAGACCCAACAGCTGATGTGGAAGGACTAGATGCTGCACGAAAAATGGTTATTTTAGCTCGTCTATCGTTTTTCACAAATGTGGAACTAGATGATGTAGAAGTAAGTGGTATTTCTACGCTAGCATTAGAAGATATTGAATATGGGAATAAATTAAACTTAACGATGAAACTAATCGGTTTTGCAAATCGTCATGATAATAAAATTGAAGTCAGTGTTCAACCGACATTTTTATCGAAAGATCACCCATTAGCGTCTGTAAACGATGAATTTAACGCCGTATATGTAAGTGGAGAACAAGTTGGAGAAACAATGTTCTATGGACCTGGTGCTGGTAGTTTACCAACAGCAACAGCTGTTATGTCGGACGTTGTTGCAACGATTAAAAATATGCTATTAGGTGTGAACGGGAAAAAGTTTGTTAAAACTCGTTTCGAGAAACAATTAGCCCCTGCGGAAGAACGTTTCGGCCAGTTTTACTTACGTCTACGTGTAAAAGACGAAACAGGAGCTTTTGCATCTATCTCTGATTTATTCAATCAATTAGGGATTAGCTTTGAGCGAATTTTACAAACACCTGTGGATAAAGGTGCAGCAGAAATTGTCGTCGTAACACATAAAACATCACTAGCAAACTTCCAAAATGCGATGGAGCAATTAAAAGATTTACATGTAATTGAAACGGTTGAAAGTAGTTACCGTGTTGAAGGGGATGCTTAATTATGAAAAATTGGCAAGGACTAATTAAAGAATATGCAGAGTTTTTACCGGTTTCTGAGGAAACTCCTGCATTAACATTACACGAAGGAAATACACCACTCGTTTATTTCCCTCACCTATCAGAAGAATTAGGGATTGAATTATACGGAAAATATGAAGGATTAAACCCGACTGGTTCTTTCAAAGACCGCGGTATGGTTATGGCAGTTGCAAAAGCGAAAGAAGATGGAAGTGCTTCTGTTATTTGTGCTTCTACTGGAAATACTTCAGCTGCAGCTGCAGCATATGCAGCAAAAGCTGGTATGAAGGCTGTTGTTGTCATTCCTGAAGGGAAAGTAGCGATGGGAAAATTAGCACAAGCAGTTATGTATGGTGCTGAAATCGTTCAAATCGCAGGAAACTTCGATGATGCATTAACGATGGTACAAAACATTAGTAAAAATTATCCAGTAACACTTGTAAACTCTGTCAATCCATATCGTTTAGAAGGACAAAAAACAGCGGCGTTTGAAATTATTGACCAATTAGGGGAAGCACCAGAAATTTTAGCTATCCCAGTTGGAAATGCTGGAAATATTAGTGCATATTGGAAAGGTTTCAAAGAATATGCGGAGAAAAAAGGTTCCTCATTACCGAAAATATATGGATTTGAAGCAGAAGGTGCTGCAGCAATTACAAAGGGTGAACCTATTACAACACCTGAAACAGTTGCCACTGCTATTCGTATTGGAAACCCTGCAAGCTGGCAATTAGCCGAAAATGCTCGTGATGAATCAAAAGGGATGATTACTTCGGTTTCCGACGATGAAATTTTACAAGCATTTAAAACATTACCAGCAAAAGAGGGTATTTTTGCTGAACCTGGATCATGTGCTTCTATTGCTGGTGTGTATCAACAAGTAAAAGCTGGAACGATTGCAAAAGGTACTAAAGTTGTTGCTATTTTAACTGGTAACGGCTTAAAAGATCCACAAACTGCCATCGAACAAGTAACAATTGACCCTGTTTCATTGCCAAATGATGAAACAGCTGTCACACAATATATTGAAAAATTGGTAGGGAAATAAAATGTTTACAATCACTGTTCCTGCAAGTTCAGCAAATATCGGTCCTGGCTTCGATTCAGCCGGAGTTGCGGTTAGCCGTTATTTAACATTAGATGTCGAACGTGCAACAAATTGGAAATTTACACATACAACAGATACGATTCCTGAAGTTGCTAATTATGAAGATCACTATATTTACAAAGTAGCAAAAACTGTTGCGGATTGGCATGATGCCTTGCTTCCACCTTCACATGTGAAGATGACAAGCGAAATCCCACTAGCACGTGGACTCGGCAGTAGCGCTTCTGCGATTGTTGCCGGAATCGAATTAGCAAATCAATTATGCCAGTTACAATTAAGTGAGAAAGAAAAATTAGACTATGCGGTTCGAATTGAAGGACATCCAGACAATGTTGCGGCTGCATTATTAGGTGGCTTCGTCGTGACGGTAAAAATGGGCGAAGAAGCAACTTACAAAAAGTTGCCCGCCATTGATACTGATTTAGTTGTCTATATACCAAACTTCGAGCTAAAAACAGAAGATGCCCGTAAAGTATTACCGACAGAATTCGAAATGAAAGATGCTGCTACAGCTAGTGGAGTTAGTAATTTAATGATTTCTGCCCTTTTAACAGGTGATTACGAATTAGCTGGTAAAATGATGGAGAGTGATTTATTCCATGAAAGCTACCGCGCCAAGTTAATTCCGAACTACTATGAAATTCGTTCCGAAGCGAGAAAACTTGGTGCGTATGGTACCGTTATTAGTGGTGCTGGACCAACCATGATCTCCTTCGTCGCAAATGGACAAGGGGTGCATGTTGCACAGACAATGCAAGAAAAACTTCCAAACTATGAAGTTGTCGCCTTAAAATTAGATGAAGTAGGTTTACGTACAAAGATACATGAGCATAAATAATGTATTAGTTACAATAAATGTTTTTTTGCACAAAATTAAATAAGAAAAAGAGCACATGCCATATTATGGAAAGGTACGCGACCCCAAATATGACAGATGTGCTCTTTTTTTACCTTGCACTAGGTCCATGTACACCCTATTTTTTTATCGGCAATATTTCCCCGTATGTCCCACATCTCCACAACCATTCGAATGGCCCGAATTTGAAATACTTTAACCAAAAGGCTGAAAAGGCAATCTGTAAAAGCACGATAATTGCACATGAGATAGTCGCATAACTATAAGAAACGATAGAATCTTTTACGAAAAATTGTAGGACGAGTAATAACATTACAGTTTGCCCGAGATAGTTTGTAAATGCCATACGTCCATATGCATATAATGGTGTTAATATTTTTCCGATAAACGGTTCCACTACGACGAGCGAGCTAACATAAAAGATCGTAAAAATAGGTGCTAGCATGAGCGCGATTTTAGAGAATTCGTAAAATGCACGATTCATATCCATTTGCAGCTCCGTAAGTTCAACACCTTCCATATATGACGTCATCCCTAATGATGGTGCTTGCATCCATAAATAGACTGTAGCAATAAGTGTTGCAACAAATGATATAGCCGCCACAAATATCCATGATTTTTTGTAGGACATCGTCTTTTCAAATATACGATATTGGCCAAATGCTAGTCCTAATAACATGTACGGAAGGGGCAATAATATTTTAGCACTCCATACGCTTCCAACGATAATTCCAATTACCCCTAATATGAGGTTCCATTGCTTTAGAAGATGAAAAAATGGCAATAAAATGATGCCTAAAATTGCATAAAACAGCAATGCTTCCCCTGGTTGAAATAATTGATGAATAAACCCGATAACGAATAAAATAGCCATTCGTCTAATAAAAATGAATCGATAATTTGCATGTTTCTCCTTCGCTCTTGATAAAAATAAATACATGCCAACACCGAATAAAAATGAAAAGATAGCAAAAAAGCGTCCTTCTACAAATACGAATAAAAACCGTTGTACGATGATATCCGTATGTTCACCAGATAAATTTACATTGTCACTCCAAAGCCCTAAGACATTTACAAAAGGCAAGCCTAATAAAGCAAAACCTCTAATTAAATCAATAAGATGTATTCTCTGTTTATTAACTGTTGGTTGCACTTGCAAAACTCCTTCAATTATTCAAAATCTATGTATATTATATAATGATCTAATCACCTGACATATCGATTTTTCTTACATATTTACGTCTAAACATTACTTTATTGTAAGGTATGGGATGATAAAATGGGAAGGAAATTTTGCAAAAGGAAGAACATATTTCGATTCATATTGGATGGCCACAATTTCGATACAAAGAAAAAAGTTTTGGACGAAATAAACATGTAAGCATGACAGACGAATAGGATGGACGATGATCCCTTATAAGATATACGATACACTTCCCTTTAGTGATACCAATCCACGCCATAGCAATGATAGGAAGGGTAGTACATTATCTATTTATATTCGTGTTCTAGTTCTCTTACTCATTTATGCCCAAAACTCTTTTATTTTTATCCTAATACAGTTTGATCGCTTGCTAATGCTCGACCACGAATACGCTGGAATTCTTCTAACAATCCTTCAATCGTTAAATTATCTTTCTCTTCTCCACGCGCATCCAATATAATCTGTCCAGCATCCATCATTAATAATCGTGTACCCATATCTAATGCTTGTTGCATATTATGGGTCACCATTAATGTCGTTAAATTAAATTTCTCAACAATTTCAGATGTTAGATTCGTTATTAACTCCGCACGAGCAGGGTCTAATGCTGCTGTATGTTCGTCTAATAGTAAAATATCTGGCTCTGTAAAAGTCGCCATCAACAAGGATAATGCTTGTCGTTCCCCGCCTGATAACAACCCAACCTTTGCGTTTAATCGATCTTCTAACCCTAAATTTAACGTTTCTAAATGGCTTTGAAAATATTCTTTCCGTGCCTTTGTCACCCCTAATTTTAAACGGCGTTTTTTGTTTCGTGAATAAGCTATCGCTAAGTTCTCCTCAATGGTCATATCTGGTGCTGTTCCCGCCATTGGGTCTTGGAATACACGTCCGATATAACGAGAACGTTTGTATTCAGGTAAATTGCCAACTTCCTGACCATTGATTATGACTCTCCCAATATCTGAAAACAAACTTCCAGATATAATATTCATTAAAGTAGATTTTCCTGCTCCATTTCCGCCGATGACTGTGACAAATTCTCCACGATCTAATAATAAATTAATATTTTTCAATGCTCTTTTTTCATCTGGAGTTCCTTCATTAAATGTAATGGATACATGTTGTAACTGTAACATTTTACACATCCTCCATTTCTATCAATGCTTGTTTAGCTTGACGACGTTTCTTTTCTCTTCTAGCTTGCAACATTTTCGGTGCAATTAACGCTAAAATAACGAGTAATGCTGTAATTAACTTCATATCTCCTGTTTCTAAAAAATCTACTCTTAGCGCTAGCGTTACAACGATTCGATAGATAATCGCCCCTAATAAAACAGCTAATGTCGCCCGAAAAATCGTTTTCGTTCCAAAAATTGCTTCTCCAATAATGACGGAAGCAAGTCCAATAATAATCATCCCGATTCCCATTCCAACATCCGCAAAGCCACCATGTTGTGCAATTAGTGCTCCAGATAAGGCAACAAGCCCATTCGAAATACCAATCCCTAAAATAATAAGTGTATCTGTATTCGCGGAAAAACTACGAATCATTTTTTGGTTATTACCCGTCGCTCTTAAGGCAAGACCAACTTCTGTTTTTAAGAAATAATCTGCTAATAATTTTATAATAATGACGAGTACAAACATCACAATGAGTATGCCCCATGTGGATGGAAATTTATCTAATCTAGTTAAAGCTAACATATTATTTAATAAAGGGTCTAGTCTTGTTTTTTCCCAAATCGAAACAATTTGTGTTTTAATGGTCGCTTCATTTAGCAGTGAAATTTGTGGTGATCCCATAATTCGCAAATTAATGGAATATAATGCGATCATCATTAATATCCCTGATAAAAGTGCGTTAATTTTCCCTTTCGTATGTAAGATTCCTGTAATACAACCTGCCAGAAACCCTGCTAACGTTCCAATTATCGTTGCTATAAATGGTGGAATTCCATTCATAATAGTAACTGCAGCAACCGCAGCTCCCGTTACAAAACTACCGTCAACAGTTAAATCTGGAAAATCTAGCACACGGAAAGATAAATAGACCCCTAATGCCATGATTGCATAAATAGCTCCTGACTCTACTGCACCGAATAATGATAAAAACATTCTTCTTCCCCCCGTTTTGGCTTTCATGGTGCAAATAAGTAAAAAAGACAAGGTTGGGACAGTAAACAAAGCAACATGAAACAGGAATTAACTGTGAAAAGTCATCGCTGCTTATCGTTCAAGTTGCCTATCTACTAACGAATGTCCCAACCTTTATTTTATCTAATATATGATGTCGTTATATATTTTTCACATTACTTATTCGATAATTTCTGCACTTTCATCCCAATCATCGTTCCACTCGACACCTTGTGATTCTGCTGCACTCTTATTTATATATAACTGAATTTCCGGTGGATATTCCACATCAATTTCGGCTGGTGTTTTCCCATCCTGTAAAATTTCTACAGCCATTTCTCCTGTACGGTATCCAATTGAAAAATAATCAATACCGAATGTAACAAAGCCACCTTTTTCTAATGAATCAGGCTCTCCAACGACTAAAGGAATTTGTTGTTCATTCGCTACCCCTACAACTGCATCTAAGGCAGATACTACTGTGTTATCTGTAACGATATAAAAGACATCAATATCACCAGCTAACGTCGTTGCTGCTTGCTGCACCTCAGATGAGTTCGAAACAGTTCTTTCATCGAACGATAAGCTCGTTCCTTCCCCTGCTTCTTTTACCGCTTCAATTTGTGCAACAGAGTTCTTCTCTCCCGCATTATAAATTAACCCAACTTTTGCTCCTTCAAAATACTCATCGATGAACTTAACCGTTTCAGCAATTCCATCTGGGTGTAGGTCTACTACCCCTGTAATATTATCCCCAGGTTGATCCATCGCTTCCACTAATCCAGCATCGACTGCATCTGTAACAGATGTAAATAAAATAGGAATATCAGCTGTTGCATTCAAAGCCCCTAATGCACTTGGCGTAGAATTCGCAAAAATTAAATCCACATCATCTGCAACAAAATTATCCGAGATTGTTTTCACATTATTTTGGTCGTTTTGTGCATTTTGATAGTCATATGTAACATCTAAACTAGCATCTTCTAACGCCTTTTGAAATCCTTCATATGCAGCATCTAATGATGGGTGTTCCACAATTTGTGTTGCACCAACAACATAACTGTCTCCACCATTATTTGTCGCATTATTATTACTACTGTCATTCGCTCCATCATTTGCATTACCATTGCTTGCATTATTTCCTCCACATGCAGCTAATACAAACAAGCTAAGCACCACTACAAGTACTAACTGTAACCTCTTTTTCATCCTCGTTCCCCCTTAAACTCTCTTTTATCTTAATTGTTTACATTATACTTTGTGAACACGTTTGTTGCAAGTTGTTTACAGACTCTTCAGAATTATTGTGACATTTTTAATTATTAGAGTAATTTTATGTAAAAAAAATGAGATGCATAATGATAAACTAATCATTTTCATCTCCGTTTTTTCTATTTATTTCATTATCTCACTTCTTCTGCTTGAACAATATGTTCAAGCTCGATTAATCGCTCCATTACTTCGTTTGAAGCCGTCTCTAACTGGCTCAATGCATCTTTAGCTTCATCGATATTGTTATTTTCATAGGCTTGTAATGCTTGTTTTGCATACATATGTACTTCTTTATGTGGTTTCTCTAAGGCTTGGAATGAACGATCCTTTCGTAAGTCAGCCGATTGCTCACTATAATACCATTTTCCTAGGCGGCAATTTTCATGCGATACTAACGAATCTTTTGAAATAGTGGCTGAACCTAACAATAAGTTATACATATTCCATTTCCATAATAAATGATCTGTCTTCGCTAGTTCAATAATATCTCTTTGACTATATATTAAATTCGTTTCTAAAAATGTTAGACGATAGTCATTCATTTTTGCACTTAACTCATAGACCACTTCTGCTGTATCTTTTGCAAGCCCTTGTACTTGCTCACTTACTTCAAACATTTTTGCATTACGTGCACTAATTTCCGCAACAGTAGAAGATTGTTCTTCACTCATTGCGGCAATTTGAGAAGTTTGTTCATTAATAGTTTGCATCGTCGAAACAATATGACCTAACTCATTTCCTGCTTGAATAGATCCTGACACACTTTGTTCTACACTTTCTCCTGTTTGTTGGATTCGTTCTGTCACTTGACGTGAAACTTGTTGTAATGTTTTCATATTTTCTGTTACTTGTTCAATTTGGGCTTTCGTATGTTCTGATAACTTGCGAACTTCTGTCGCTACAACCGCAAATCCTTTTCCATATTCACCAGCTCTCGCAGCCTCAATACTAGCATTTAACGCCAATAAATTTGTCTGGTCAGCAATTTCTTTTATTACATGTATCACTTCATGGGTATGGTCAATCTGTTTTTCTAAATGATGTACATCTTCCATAACCGTATCATATACTTCCCCAACTTGCTTTATATCTCGTAATGCTCCATCGATAATTTCTCGACTATTATTTGCACTTTGTACTGCCTCATCTGTCGTTTCCGCTACTGTAACAGCATGGTTTGCTACATCTTGTATGGAAGCATTCATTTGTTCTGTCGCTACCGTTACACTATGTGCTTCAGACATTTGTTCTTCCATCCCTTCAATTAGTTGCTGTGTCGTATCGATGGATGTGACATCATTTAACATTCCTGAAATACCGAATAAAAAGTTCCGAAACGTAGACTCTGTATACACATCAACAATTAATTGTTTATCAAATGTCGCTAATTTTTGGATCGCTATAACCGTACGGACCATTTTTTCCGGTTGGCGACTTAGTTTCTCCATTAGAATCGCTGTCATGAACTGAATCATTACATCATGTGCCATAATAAAATAGTTTGCAGTTAAATTAATATTACTATGTACCACTCCAATCTTTACACGCGTCTCTACATACTCCGTGTTTACATCCGCTTGCAAAAATTGTTTTACATAGTTTTGCTGCGTTACTTTTAACCGTTCTACTGTTGAGTGATGAAGAATTATCTTTTTTAGATGCGGTAATGCTGTAATACGTTCATAAAACTTATCTACAATTTCATTTACATAAGGTTCTAAATATACCGCTGCTTCCCGGACATCCTTTAATGTTGTTTCTGTAATCCCAAGGAATTTTAACCTTTCTGTCGGACGGTTGCCAACCGTAATATAATCACTGTGCAAGTCCTCGATATACTCTGTCCATTTTTTAGGTCTCTGTTGAAACAGTTTCATCCTAATACCTCCAAGTTTAACCATTATTCCGTTCACTTTTTGTTTACTCCCATTATATGACAATAGTTTCATTATACATGATTCACACCTTCTATTCTACTATATTTTTACAACAACATAATACGAAAGGCTCATCTGTATTCATGGAATAAAACCGGTAATTATTTCATCTTTTTGAACTTATAGCATTTTTTAACGATTTTATGTAGAAATTAGGTATAATATATACTGGAAAGTAGGGATGCATTTTGAATAGAATTATGTACATAATTATTATCGTGGCATTTTTGGATACATTCATTCAATTACCAATTATTACACCTTATGCGATAGAATTAGACGCTTCTTATATATTAGCTGGAGCCATTGTGGCTGTTTATTCATTTACGAATATGATAGGGAATATCATTGGTGGCCATTGGATTGATAAATTCGGACGTAAAAAGATGTTATTTACAGGGATGGTTGCCGTATGTGTTGTGCTATTTTTATATCCACTTTCACAAAACGGCTGGCAATTATTTATTGCAAGATTTTTCCATGGATTAGCAGGTGGAGTTTTAATTCCAGCAGCTTTTGCCTATATTGGCGACCATAGTGGTGGAGAAAATCGCGGGAAGAGAATGGCGTTTACTGGTGCAGGAATTGGGATCGCAGCGATTGTCGGCCCTGCTGTCGGAGGGGTGCTTGCAGCAAGAGCCTCTATTGAAGCAGTATTTCTATTAGTAGCTGTTCTTTTCCTTCTTACATCGCTTATCGTACTCTTTTTCGTAAAGGAATCATATGTAGCAACAGACCGTGGGAAGTTTAATTTCAAAGAATTTATCCCACTTATCAAACATCCTATGATTATTTTATCCTCTGTATCTGCTTTTGGTTTAATGATTAGTAACGGAACATTAGCTTTCGCTTTACCTTTGAACGTAGAACTAATGAAACTTTCAACAGAGACGACCGGCATGTTGTTAAGTACATTTGGCATTATGGCATTGATTGTCTTCTTAACTCCTTTAAATTTTATTTACGATAAATTTTCGCCTGTGTATTTAATTGCAACAGGATTAGGACTTATTGGTGTTGGAATGATCATTTTAAGTGTGATGGCAACATTTATGAGTAACTTTATTGCCATGGTCATTTATGGGTTAGGCTTTGCATTTATTTTCCCATCGATGAATAAAATTATTGCGGAAGCTTCTACAAAAGTAGACCGTGGAAAAGCTTATGGGGTGTTCTACGCCTTTTTCTCTCTAGGGGTTGTTGCAGGTTCATCTGTTTCCGGAGTGTTTGCTGAAACGGCTGGCTTACCATTTTTAGCATGTGCAATTATTATGTTTATCGTCATTGCGATAATTATGATTTTAAACAGAAAAGCAAAAGTAACCTTATAAATCAAAACCATCTGTGTGGTAGTGATCCCACAAAGTTAGAGTTTTATTCTTGCAACTTTGGGGCGTATTCTTGCAACTTCGAGTCGTATTCTTGCAACTTCGAGGCGTATTCTTGCAACTTTGGGGCATATTCTTGCAACTTCGGGGCATATTCTTGCAACTTCGAGGCGTATTCTTGCAACTTTGGGGCATATTCTTGCAACTTTGGGGCGTATTCTTGCAACTTCGAGGCGTATTCTTGCAACTTCGAGTCGTATTCTTGCAACTTTGGGGCGTATTCTTGCAACTTCGGGGCGTATTCTTGCAACTTTGGGGCGTATTCTTGCAACCTCAGGGCATATTCTTGCAACTTCGGGGCGTATTCTTGCAACCTCAGGGCATATTCTTGCAACTTAGGGCATATTCTTGCAACTTCGGGGCGTATTCTTGCAACCTCAGGGCATATTCTTGCAACTTCGAGTCGTATTCTTGCAACTTCGGGGCGTATTCTTGCAACCTCGAACTTTATCATGATAGGAAGCATTGTTCATATTATGCTAAAATCTATCCGCAAACCCCGGCAGAGCCAGTGGTTTTCAATGCATAAAAAGGTTTGGACATGCGTACTTTATAGGACGCATGTCCATACTTTTAATCAGGCCTTTCAATCGTCATAATATCACCAATGGTGGCATAATCATTGCCTGCAAGCCTACTTACCGCACGTAATGGTTCGTACATAATCTTTCCATCATGATAAATCGACTCATCAACATGGAAACGAACAACTTCTCCAATAATGAGATCTGTTGCCGGTTTCCCTTCATTTTCAAAAGTTAATAGATCAAATAATATACATTCAAAACGAATTTTTGCCTCTTTGATACCACGTGTTTGAATGAGATCACTATTAATTAATTGAAATCCTTCATGTGTAATTTCACTTTCTTGTCGTGGTAAATTCGCGGCTGTTTTATTTACCTTTTCCACATTGTCTTCATCAACGACATGGACAACAAATTCCTTTTCCGCTTGAATATGATATGCAGTGTCTTTCATTTCCCCATTTTTACGCTGTACGGCCACGGAAATCATCGGTGGTGCGGATGAAACGATATTAAAAAAACTAAATGGAGCACCATTCACTTCATTTGTATGACAGTTTTCTGTCGTTACAAATGCAATCGGCCTCGGTGTGACACTCCCAATAAGCAATTTATAATTTTCTCTTTCAGTTCGGTCTTTTGGATCAATCGAAATCATTGCTCACCCTCCGATAAAAAAAGGCTGAAGTAAAGACGACCTACAGGATACGTCTATACTTCAACCAAATCATTATTGTAATTTTGATGCAATTTCTACTGTACGTTTCGCTTGATACTTCACTGCCGCTTCCACGTCTTCCACCATATTACCTTCTCCATCAACCGTTACACTTACCCCATATGGGTTTCCACCTGAAGTAAACATTGATGGATCAGCATATCCTGGTGCTGCAACAATTGCTCCCCAGTGGAACATGGAAGTGTATAACGATAAAATCGTCGCTTCTTGACCACCATGTGCGTTTCCAGCTGAAGCCATTGCACTAACCACTTTATTAACTGTTTTTCCAGTTGCCCATAAGCCACCTTGAGTATCTAAAAATTGTTTCATTTGTGCTGCCATCGCTCCAAAACGTGTCGGAGTACTAAAGATGATAGCATCTGCCCACACTATATCATCTGAAGTCACTTCTGGTACGTCCTTCGTAGCTTCTACATGTGCCTTCCATTCAGGCTTTCCATCAATTACTGTTTGAGGCGCTAATTCTGGCACTTTCACGACACGAACGTCCGCACCAAACTCTTTCGCCCCTTCTTCTGCCCATTTGGCCATTTGATAGTTTGTACCAGTTTGGCTATAATAAACGATTGTTAATTTTGTTTGTGACATAAATCATTCAATCTCCCTTTATCATTGTTTCATATTAATCGAATTAGAGATAAGTAGGCGAGGAAAACTTAGATTGTCTCTGCAAACAATCCAATTTTCTTTAATAAACGAATCGCTTCCGCTTTTTCATCATTGGATAAATCAGAAAAAATATGTGCCATCGCTTCCTCATGTAAAGGAAAAATTTCTTCCATTAAAGTTCTTCCTTTATCTGTTAGACGAGCATATGTGACACGACGATCTTTCGGACAGGCAACCCTTTCAATCAATTCTTTCTCTTCTAATTTATCAACGACATACGTAATACTACTACTTGCAAGTAATACCTTTTTACCAATAATTTGGATAGGTTGTTCCCCTTTATGGAATAAAAACTCTAATACACCAAATTCAGTTAAATTTAAGTGGTATCGCTTCGTATCTTTTGCTACGGCTTTCTCCACTGCTTCTATTGCTCGACTTAATACGACAAACAGCTTTAAAGAAAGTTCCTTCGATTCTTTCATTTTTATCACTCCCTATTAATTACCTCGAATTCATATTAATTATATTAGAGGTATCAACCTTCGTCAACTATTTCGTATTCCTTATTAAAATACGGCTTTCCTTTTATGCCGCACAAGAAAAACGGTAATGTTTATACATGCTTTCTAAACATTACCGCTTTCTTAATTTATATAAAAACTTTTTATACGAATTACTCGCTAAAGCGTGGGTCCAATAGTAAACGTTCCACTTCTTCCTTATGACGAGTTTCATCCGCAATCATATCTTCCAACTGCACAACTAATTCTGTTAAACCTAATTCTTCCGCTTGTTTTTTACGCTTTTCATAACGCTCGACAGTGTCTGATTCAGATTGTAAAACTGCTTCTAATAAATCTTTTACCTCTGTTGGTTGTGGTACTTCTGCAGCTTTTGTTGTCGGTGTTCCACCTAATGATTTAATTTTTTCTGATAGATACAAAGCATGTCCTAATTCATCTGAAATTTCATCTTCAAAAAATGGCTTTAATGCAGAACGATATAATCCAGATACAACAGATGCACTATACGTATACTGAATCGCCGCTCCATATTCATGGGATAAGTCTAAATTTAAACCTTCAATTAATTTTTCCATACTCATTTTTCCATCAACCTTTCCTCTTTATATTATATATTTACCCTATATAAAAAAGTTAAAACCGTAAAAACAAACTTTTTATTCGTGTACCCATGTAAAAGGTGTTTCTTGGTACACATAATAGTTTAACCAGTTAGAAAAAAGTAAATGTGTATGTGCACGCCACGTATTTAATGGTTCCCTAGCAGAATCATTATTCGGGAAGTAATTTTCAGGCATATCGACAGCCAAGCCTTTTGCAACATCTCGCTCATATTCATCACGTAAGGTAGTTGCATCGTATTCTAAATGTCCTGTCACCATTATATGTTTACTATCTTTTGATTTAATTAAAAATAACCCTGCATCCTCTGACACGGCCAAAATTTGTAAATCTGGATGCTTTTCTATTTGTTCTATAGCATTTGCTGTATATCGAGAATGTGGTGCATTAAATACATCTTCAAACCCTTGAACTAATTTTACAGTTGGATCCAATACTTTATGTTGAAAAATACCTGAACATTTTTTTGGTAGTTCATACTTATCAATGCCGTAATGATGATAAAGAGCCGCTTGAGCTCCCCAACATATATGAAATACCGATACGACATTTGTTTTTGTCCATTCCATAATATCGACTAATTCTTCCCAATAATTCACATCTTCAAATTGTAAATGTTCAATTGGTGCACCTGTAATAATCATCCCATCAAATCGTTTATCCTTTATATCTGTAAATGTGGAATAAAAGGTATCTAAATGAGATTTGCTTACATTTTTCGAAATATGTGTTGCTGTATGTAAAAATGTAATATTCACTTGTAACGGTGTGTTTCCTAATAAACGTAATAATTGTAATTCTGTTTTCTCTTTTTCTGGCATTAAATTTAAAATAACGATATTTAATGGTCGAATATCTTGTGTACGTGCACGATCCTCATCCATCACGAAAATTTTCTCTTGTTTTAATCTCTTTCGTGCCGGTAAGCCCTCAGGTATATTTATTGGCACTGCAATCTCTCCCTTCCTATTAAAAAACATTATAACGCTTCCAACAATTAATTATCAATTATTTCTAATTTTCTAACTAATATTATTTTCTTTCATGTATTGCATTTCAGTTTTTCTTATGTTATATTACTCTATGTCACAAATGACTAATTTGTTCATTTGGTCAATTACATATATAAAAAGGAGTAGAGAGCAATCGATCGCCGAACACAAATTCTAGAGGCTGCTACAAAATCGTTCTCTTTATATGGGTATAAAGCGACAACGATGGATCAAGTTGCTAAATTAGCAAATGTCGGTAAAGGGACTATTTATAATTTCTTTAAAAACAAAGAAGAATTATTCGATCAAATCATCACAACATTAATTTCGGATATGGAGCATGAAGCTTCTTTAGTCATTAAATCGAATAAACCATTCCAAGAAAATGTGCATCATGCTATCTATAAAATGTTGGAATACCGTATGGAACACCAATTAACGATTAAACTTTTTCAAGAAGAAAGAGATATTGGAACACCAGTCGTGCAAGAAATGATGCGCAAAGTCGAACAGTCTATTCTTTGTTTTATTCAAGAAAAAATTGTTCGAGCAATTGAAAATGGTGCAATCAAAGAATGCGATCCAGAAATCACTGCATTCATCTTAGTAAAGCTATATGTTGCATTAATTTTTGATTGGGAAAAACAACGAGAACCACTCAATGAAGAAGAAATAGCGAATTTATTTGATCTATATATCTTTAAAGGATTATCTCTTGCATAAGATGAGATGATCCATCATTTTGCCAACAATTGACTATATGGTCGTTTTAGTCATTCGTTTTTTTACTCCGAAATGGCCAGATGGTTCGTCCAGTTATTTATCACTATTTATTAGGAGGGTTTGTGTGTGAAAGGAATTATGAATGAATTTGCACAACTTTTTAAGGAACATAAACTACTTATTGCGGTAGTTGCAGTAATTACTGTACCAATATTATATGCTGGTATGTTTTTATGGGCGTTTTGGGACCCATATGATCATTTAGATGATTTACCCATCGCCGTCGTCAATGAAGATGAAGGTGCGGTAGAAGATGGGGAAACTTTGGAACTTGGTAAGGAACTCGTCGAAAATTTAGAAGATGATGGGACATTTAATTTCCATGTTGTCGATAAGGCAGAAGCACATCGCGGGTTAAACGATGAAGATTATTATATTGTAATTGAAATCCCAACAGACTTTTCTGAAAGTGCTACAACATTAATGGACGATGAACCAAAAAAATTAGATATACGCTATATTCCAAATGAAAGTTATAACTTCCTTGCTTCCCAAATTGGGGAAACAGCTATGTTACAAATAAAAGAAGCTTTACAAGAAAAGGTTACAGAAACATATGCGGAAACAATCTTCGAAAAAATCGATGAAGTTGCAGAAGGTTTAGATGATGCAAGTGATGCAACAGAAGATTTACATGAAGGTTCCGAAAAGTTACAAGATGGTTCTACGAAAATAATGGATAATTTACATGTGCTAGCGGAAAAAACAATCGAATTTACAGATGGTATGGAAACCGCAGCAGACGGTGGAAAAGAATTAGCAGATGGTACGAACACATTAAAAGATGGAATGAACCAATTAGGGGAAGGTTCCAATGCTTTATTTAATGCCTCCAAAGAAGTAGAACAAGGAACTGCAGATCTTGCCGCTGGAGTTAAAGCCGCTAAAGATGGAATTGGCCAATTAGATGCAAACATCCCTTCCTTAATTAACGGAACAGATGAACTGCACGCTGGCGTAAACAAAATGCAAAAAGAATTACCGAAAGAAATAGCAAAAGAAATTAACACCAAATTAAATGCTAGTACAAAAGCAATGAATGATGGATTAAAAGAACTTGAAAATGGCATTACATCTGGAATAAAAGATGGAGTAGGTTCCATCGACTCACAAGCAATTAGTGACACAATCGCTGAAGGGGTATTAACAGAACTTGGTGGAAGTATTGAGACGAAAGAAGTCTCTCAAATGATTGCTAACGAGATGATCAATGCTCAAACAGCCCAAGCAGAGGCGATTGCAAAAGCCTTATTAGAACAAGGAGTTCCTGAAGAACTTGTTCAAGGTGTCATGGCAGGCGTGGCAGAACAATCTCCTTCACAAGAAGAAGTCGTAAACAGCATTGATGAACAAGTAAATGCTAGTATCCAACAAAAAATGCCTTCCCAGGAAGAAATTTCGGGAAAAATTAAACCGAAAATTGATCATAAAATGGCAGAATTAGATGTCATTGATGAGTTAATTGCCGGTATTGAAGATGGTTTTGCACAATATTCTACGGAAGTAAACAAAGGCTTAACAGGTGCGACCAAAAATTTAGAAACAGAACTAAAAACAGCTGTCGATCCTGCATTTAATGAACTTAAAGGCGGCGTAAAAGCAATTAACGACGGCCAAAAGGCATTAGCAGAAGGAGTCGGAGCACTATCCGAAGGTGCTGCTGAGTTACAAGCTGGATCCAATCAACTTGCTGCAGGACAAAATGAATACGTAAAAAACATGGGTGAATTCTCAAGCAAATTCGGTGAAGCCAATAATGGTGTCTCTGATTTAGTAGATGGTACGAATACATTACTTGGTGGATTACGTCAATTAGAAGATGGTTCTTTCCAATTAGCTGATGGTACAGAACAACTTGCAGAAGGTTCAGATGAACTTGTAGATGGTATGGATGAACTTGTAGATGGAACGACCGAATTTAAAGATGAAATGAACGATGCAGCTAAGGAAGCAAATGACATTGACACAAATGAAAAAACATATAATATGATGGCTACTCCTGTAGATGTAAAAAATAATAAAATCAATGAAGTACCAAATTATGGAACTGGATTTGCTCCTTACTTCTTATCATTAGGGTTATTTGTTGGAGCATTATTATTATCTATCGTATATCCATTACGTGAACCAGCATCTACACCGAAAAATGGTTTACATTGGTTCATTACTAAAACCTCTGTATTAGTTGCAGTAGGTGTATTACAAGCATTAATTGCATGTGGTATATTATTAATCGGTTTAAAATTAGAAGTACAAAGTGTACCGTTATTCTTATTATTCTCGATTATTACGAGCTTAACATTTATTACCTTAATTCAATTCCTTGTTACTTGTTTAGAAGACCCTGGTCGTTTCATTGCGATCATCATTTTAATTTTACAATTAACAACAAGTGCAGGAACATTCCCATTAGAATTAATTCCAAAAGTGTTACAGCCAATTAACTTATTACTACCTATGACATATTCCGTAGCAGGATTCAAAGCAGTTATTTCAAGTGGAGAATACTCTGTTATGTGGCAAAATGCAGGTATTTTATTAGGCTTTACTGCATTATTTGTCGGATTAACTATTTCTTACTTCGTCGTGATGTTCAAACGTAAATATGAAACAAGACAAGAAAATGATGTTGCTTAAATAAGCATGGCGTTTGCGAGAATAGTTAGGGAAAATTTTCGAAATACGAACATTTATGATATATGTATACGTTAGAAATGTACTTGCACTTCAGTGGGAAGCGATGAAGCCTATTTTATGCTTCGTCCCCCATAGAAGTGCTTGTACATTTCTTTTGTTTTATCGCGTACCTTTTCGTATTTCGGCTTAGATTTTTCTTAAATGCATTTTTTATATGGTAATACATACAAATAAGATGTAAATATGATTCTTTTAGTATAAAAATAGGTCATCTGTTCTTACTAATTTTATACCATCATAGCGTCAATAGCTGTGAAAGATATTTCTAGTTTTCCACAGTTATCAACAGGGTTATGCACAAGTTTGTGGACATATAACAGAAACATGAATAGTTCAATGTTTTTCGTTGTGTATGAAATGTTGTGGATAAACTATTAACTTTGTGGATAAATTTAAGATTATTCTCTATAAGCACGATAAAATAAGGTTTTATCCACAAATATGCCCCTATTAGTAACTATTTTTTCTGACTCTTTAGAGTTAATTCATTCTTTTGTTTTTTAGTCCATAATATACTAAAATAGAAATAGTTTGATAAAAATTTCTTATTATATTCAATTGTTCATACAAATAGACAATATCTTCAAACGGGGTGATTTTTTGCAAGAAAAGTGGTACTTATTAGATACTGGTTACCATGATGCCGCAACAAATATGGCCATTGATGAAGCATTGCTTCAATTCCATGCAGAAGGTATCATTCAACCGACTCTACGCTTTTATGGCTGGAAAAATCCTAGTTTAACATTAGGACATTTTCAAAAGGCTGAAAAAGCAATTAATTTTGAAGCAGTAGAGAAACACGGGTGTGATTTTGTTCGCCGCCTAACAGGTGGAAGTGCTGTTTTACATGACGATGAAATTACATATAGTATTATCGTTAGTGAAGAACATCCAAAAATTCCTAGTTCTATTAATGAAGCATATTATGTTTTGTCAAAAGGATTATTGGAAGGCTACCAGCTATTAGGTGTCAATGCGGAATTTGCTGTACCAGAGGAAGAAGCTAAACGTCAGCGGTCTGATGTCTGTTTCGAACAACCAGCCATTTATGAAATGTTAGTGGACGGGAAAAAAATATCTGGAAATGCACAAACAAGAAAAAACGGTGTATTGCTGCAACACGGTTCCATCCCAATGAGTTTTGATCTTGATATGTTGTTTGATCTCTTTAACTACCCAAACGAAAAGATAAAAGAGCGTCAAAAACAAGCTTTTAAACATAAAGCGACAAGCATTAATGAAATTACTAAAAAAACGCACACATACGATATGATGCGCGATGCATTTTTACAAGGATTTGAAAGTGCATTACAGATTCAAACGGAAAAGTTTCAGTTGAATGAAGATCAGTGGAAATATGTGGAATATTTAGTCGATACGAAATACCGTACAGATGAATGGAATTTTAAACTTAAAAAATCGATGAGGAGCGTTTAATCATGGCAAAAGAGCAACAATATTTGCGTAAACCAGAATGGTTAAAAATCAAAATTAATACATCAGATTCTTACAAAGGCTTAAAAAAATTAATGCGTGAAAAACGCTTAAATACAGTTTGTGAAGAAGCACGCTGTCCGAATTTACATGAATGTTGGAGTGAAAGACAAACTGCTACCTTTATGATTCTAGGAGATACATGTACACGTGGTTGTCGTTTCTGTGCTGTAAAAACAGGATTACCGAATGAATTAGACTGGGGAGAGCCTGAACGTGTTGCCGATTCCGTTAAAGTGATGGGCTTAAAACACGTTGTCATTACAGCAGTAGCGCGTGATGACCTAAATGATGGTGGTGCAGCAGTATTTGCTGAAACAGTTCGACAAGTACGAAAAAAGAATCCTGGAACGACGATTGAAATTTTACCTTCAGATATGAAAGGGGATTATGAAAGTTTACATGAATTAATGTCATCTGGTCCAGACATTTTCAATCATAATATTGAGACAGTTCGTCGTTTAACGAAACGTGTACGTGCCATTGCAAAATACGATCGCTCATTAGAATTATTAAAACGCGTCAAAGAAATCGCTCCTGATACACCGACTAAATCAAGTATGATGGTCGGGCTTGGTGAAACAAAAGAAGAAATTTTAGAAGCAATGGATGACCTACTTGCACATAATGTAGATATTTTAACGATCGGACAATATCTACAACCAACAAAAAAACACTTAGATGTGGAAAGATACTATCACCCTGATGAGTTTAAGGAACTAGAAGAAATTGCGTTAGCAAAAGGATTTAAACATTGTAAATCAGGTCCGCTTGTTCGTTCATCTTATCATGCAGACGAGCAAGTATCAGCAGCTTCCGCACAACGTCGTATTAAATATATGCAAGGATATGAAGAATCTACCAATAAAGAAATTGATTTCTCTCTAAAAGACTTGCTAGATGAACAATAAAAGATAATTACATTAGAGGTTTAGACATAACGTACAACAAATGTGAAACATACATCACTCATAATCTTAAACAGAAGAAATATGCTAAGCTCCCATTGGCCAATCTATTTTCGTTTCATAACACCTTGTTCACGGAAAGTAGCGCATATTTCTTTCTCGATGTGGATTCGTATGTGTCATGGTTTCCGTCCCTTATGTCTTAACCTCTTTTTGCTTCTTGAATAATGGATGTAATAATATGTTTGCTATCCCATTCCCCAAAGGATAACTTTGTAATCGGATAACTTTTGGGGAAAATGTGTTGCTGAATCTCCTTCACACTACTCCCTTTTTCATGTAATTTTAACACTTCCCCTTGTACATTTTCTAAATAACGCAACTTCTGTTCGAAGGCTTCCCGTCCATTTGGTACATAACCAGCGTGACAACAGAACATTTCCTTAAAGTCATATTGCAAAACTCGTTTGATCGACTGAATAATCGTCGGAATGCTCTCTTCTCGCAAGATAACCTTTGTTTCAGGATGTACATACAAATCACCAGAAAATAATTGCCCTGTTTGCTCATTTAAAAATGATAGATGATCTGCAGCATGTCCCGGTGTATGGATCACTTTCCAATTCGCTGTTCGAGACGTAAATGTATCCTTGATCGATTTCGCTTCAAAAGGTGGACGTTTTCCCCAAAATACTTTTCTGTATAGCGGGTATGTCGCCTTTTCTTTACATGGTGCAATCGATTTTTCATTCATATATATCGGTATCCCATATTTTTGTTGAATAAATGCCGCTCCACCTGTATGATCCTCATGAGAATGCGTAATAACGACTTGTTCTGCTTGGACTTCTTCAAAGAATGGTTGTAAAAATTGTATAACTCTTATCGACCCTGTATCAATTAAGATACCATCCACTTCGTACACAATCACATTTAATCGAACAGGACCAAATGAAACAAAATTATGGATCCATTGCACCTGTCCCATCGTTCCCCTTTTGGCATTTGTTTTTAATAACATCTCTCCACCTCATCCATTCTACAAACCTTTACATGCATCTTACCACAAAATGAATGGTTATTCATACTTTATTTTGTTAAAGAATGTATTTCGCCCATAAATAAAATTGCTTCTGTTTCCTCTTCTATTATAAAAAATTGAAACGGTCGATTCATTTGCATATAAAATGAATCATCCTCCTTCGCTGACATCGTTTTAATCCCAACATTTGTTACAGCTGCCGCTTCTGTTCCTTGCTCATTTACGTCTAAAAATGTTTTATGTTGTACAAAATCAATCCATAACGGGTCATCAGATGTCGTTAGGTTCGAAAAATTTGCGTGTTCATCATCAAATGCCTTTTCCATTCCTAATCGAATAAGCGCATCGTTTAATTCATATTCCTCGGTTAATGAAAATTTAGGTAATTCTACTGTTCCTTTTTTCGGTTTCATTTTTGTACGTACGGAAGAAAAAGACTCATAACTAAGTTCATCTTGTACTTCTTGTAAGGTCGTTCCTTCCTTCGGTAAAAGGATGTACATGCTCATTTCTCCTTCTCCGTATGGAAGTTGCACCATTTCGAATGATGCTTCCTCTTTATAAGACAAATCTTCTTCTACACTCATCATCGCCACTTCTGTTTCTTCCTTTCCATAAAAAGGAGCATCAACTGTCCGTTCTTCGGCAAATTCATATTGCCAATCCCCATCAAAATAAATCGCATTAGTTAACATCATGACCAATTGTTCATCTAATGGTGCCTCTACTATTTCTTCTATTCTTTTATTCGTTTGCTCTTTTACCCACATATTGATTAGGTCCGCTGTTGTAGCGTCTGTTATATCCACTTCCTCTACGTTCGCAGCGTAATATGTTTTTACACGATGTTGAAAATCCTTTTCCAATGTATACAAATCATTCAACCAAATTGCGTTAGCCGATTGCAATGTTATTTTCTCTGTCGCTTTTTCTAATGACACCATCAACCGCTCATTGTCCTCATTTAGTTGTTCCAAGGAAAAATTATCCACACCTAGCACTTGCATCATTTCCTCTTTTGTTTCCGCCTCTGCTCCATTTACTGTCATCGCCAATGCGATAAACACACTATAGGGCGAAATGAATATATTCCCATCCTCTGATTCAGAAACTTCTTCAAATAGCTCCCAAGCAAATTCGTTTTGCGTCTGTTCGATACTTTGTTCGATAATCGTTACTGTCCTCTCCTCTTCACTACGATCTTTTCCACAACTAACTAACAATAATATACAACCGAGCATAATCCATGACTTTTTCACGACAATCCTCCTCTTCTCTATCTATCGTACATAAATCTTGTTAAAATGGAATTACTATATACTATACCATCTATTCATGATGTCATTTAAGGTGTGAAAAAATGAAAACAACTGAACAATTATATCGATTACCTTTAAAAGCACTATTTATTCAATGGATACAACCAAGTTATGTACTTGTATTTACAATATTTTTCATCTTTTATTTCATACCAGAGTGGTGGATGATTCCAATCATCATTCTATTTCTCATCCTTTTCATCCGCTATCTTTCTTTCAAAAAAATCGCCTATACCTTTACATCGACAGACATAATATATCAAACGACGCTTATACCAAAGCACACTGTCACATTGTCTTTCACACAAATCGATGAACTTTATATGACGCAAACATTTTTTCAAAAGAAATTACGTGTTGCATCGATCCACATAAAAGATAAAAATGATCTCGTTGTTTTGCCGCATCTTCCGCTAGAGCACGCAAGAAAGATACTACAATTATATGACGAAAAAAGAGAAGCGCAGGAATAAAACCATTCCGTTACGCTTCTCCATATACATCTAGCAAGTTCTAATCAAATGTTAATAAAAATCTCCGAAAAATGAACAATTCATGTTCCATCATCTACTACCGTGATTTCAAGGTTTCCTCCAAAAGGGTTATCCCGTTATGTCGAAGTTTTTGTTAATTTCTATACATTGTTCCAAATAGTTTATTTCCATTCTTGTACCATCATTCTCTTTCTGTAAGAAATGTTCCGATATCATTTCGTACCTTCTTAGCCAAAAATGGATCCTTTCCGTTCGTACTTACCGCTACTTGGATTTGCTCTGTTTTTAATATTGCCGCCATCATCGTATTGCTTACCGTATGATCCGAAACATTTAATGTTAATTGACATGGTGTACATGATTGCACAATCTTTTCATTCAATTGTCTATCGTTTGTTGCTGCAATAACATAAAACGCTTCTTTTTCATCCCCGTTCTCATATTGCCTTTCTCTCCATTGTACTTCCCCTTGCAACACATATTGTTCTAATCGTCCTGTAATCTTCGGGCTAATCAGTTCAATATTTGCACCTAACTTGACAAAGGAACTCACTTTTCGCTCCGCTATTTTCCCACCACCAATAACGGTTATTTTTTTCCCGCTAAAATTAATCCATATAGGATAATACGCCATCTGTCATACTCCGATCTTTTGTAGCTTGATAGATTCGTTCAAACATATAAGGGGTGATAGCCTTGCTTTTCCCAATTTGTGTACATAAATGGAAATTGTACGCTTGTTCTCTTCTTTGCGTCGAATGTACCGTCTTTTCTATATGTTGCATTAATAAACCAGTAAATAGTAAATATGGCACTACATAAATATGCTTTGCACCATATGTTATATGCTGTTCTAATCCTGCTTGTAACGTAGGCGTTTGTCCGGCTAAATAACAGACACTAATTTTTGGAACGCCTATTTTCGCTTTCAGTTTTTCTATAATGCGGCGCAAATCTTCTAGAATACTTACATCAGAACTCCCACGAGCAATAAGCAACACAGAAGCATCTTGTTTCATTGGTCCATGTTCGTTTAAACGATCGATAATGGCATCTACCATATAATCATGTACACCAAAAGGTGGGCTATATGTGAATGTTATATGTGGATATTTCCTTTTTGCTTCGTTTATCATTTTTGGTAGATCATTTTTTGCATGACCAGCTTCTAAAAGCAGTAATGGCACGATGGCAATTTTCTTTGCCCCTTTAGCTACACAAAGATCGATTCCTTCATGTACTGCCGGAAAAACAAAATCAATAAAGCTCATTACTTGAACTGGTACTTGAACATGCTTCATATAATAGGAAATAAAGTTTTTTGCTTCCATTGTTCCTGCTTGTGATCTCGTACCATGTGCAACATATAAAATAGCTTGCAAATTGATCCCTCACTTTACATGTAATTCTAATAGTGGATCATCATACAACGATGTCGTAAACCATTGTAAATGATGCTGTAATCGAACAACTTCGCCAATAACAATAATAGCTGGATTCGCTAACTCCTTCGTTTCAGGATGAGATAAAATATGCTCTAATGTGCTAGAAACTACCCGTTGTGTGTCAGTCGTTCCCCATTGAATAATCGCTATTGGCATAGTGGAATCCTGACCAGATAACAATAATTTCTCAACGATTCGTTGTAGATTTTTCATTCCCATATAAATAACGAGGGTATGATTCGGTTGTACATACTGACTCCAGTTCACTTTTTCTACTTGTTCGTCATGGCCAGGCATCACTGTAAAACTATTACTAACATTCCGGTGTGTAATAGGAATACCAGCATATGCAGGTGCTGCAATACCTGCTGAAATACCTGGAACAATTTCAAATGGTATGTGATGTTGGGCAAGTACCGCCGCTTCTTCCCCGCCACGTCCATATATAAAAGGATCGCCACCTTTTAAACGTGTAACAACTTTCCCACGTTTCGCATGATTTACGAGTAATTCATTTAATGCTTCTTGTTTAATCGCATGATAATTTGGTTTTTTTCCAGCATAAATAAAAGTTGCCTGTTGTTTCGCATACGTGAGTAATTGCTTATTCACTAATCGATCATAAAAAATAATATCTGCTTCTTCGATAGCACGTTTCCCTTTTATTGTAATAAGCTCTTCGTCTCCGGGACCTGCACCGACAATGTAAACTTTTCCTTTTGCCATTCGAATGCCTCCTATTTATTGAATGAAATGATGAGTGCGTAAATATTGAATAATTTTTGCTGCTGCTTCTTCAATATTTAATACGTCTGTCTCAATCGTTATTTCCGGTTCTGTTGGGGCTTCATATGGGGAACTAATACCTGTAAATTCAGGAATGATCCCTTCACGAGCCTTTTGGTACAATCCCTTTGGATCACGCGCCTCACATGTTTCTATTGGGCACTTCACATATACTTCAATAAATTCATCTGCTTCAAATAATTGACGAGCTATGTCTCTATCTTCTATAAATGGAGAGATAAAAGCTGTTATAACAATTTGTCCGCTATCAACAAATAATTTCGCTACTTCTCCAATACGCCGTATATTTTCTTTACGGTCTTCATTAGAAAAGCCAAGATTCGCATTTAAACCATGCCGAATATTATCGCCATCTAATACATAACTATGGATAGATTGGTCATGCAATTGGTAATCTACTGCATTTGCAATGGTTGATTTTCCAGATCCTGATAAACCAGTCAGCCAAATGACGGCTCCTTTGTGTCCTTTTAATTCGTGTCGCTTTTGTTTTGTTACCGCTAAATCATGCCATACAATATGTGTACTCATTTCGTAGTTCCCCCTGACACTTTTTCCTTTTCTCGTAATCCTTCTATGAGCACATCAATCACTTCAGGTCGACTAAATTCCTTCGGTGGATGCTCTCCATTTCGCAACATTTCACGCACCTTTGTCCCTGATAACAAAAGATGGTGGGAGCTATCATGGGCACATGTTTTTGTCGTTCCCATATTGCCACAAGCCGTGCAATAAAAGCTATTTTCAAACTTTAATATCGTAATACCTAACTCCTCTTCAAATTGAGCTATTAAATGTTGCGCTTCATATGTGCCATAATAATCACCAACTCCAGCATGATCACGACCAACAATAAAATGCGTGCAACCGAAATTTTTCCGTACAATCGCATGAAATATCGCCTCACGTGGTCCGGCATAGCGCATTGCCGCAGAAAACACCCCTAAAAACACTCGATCTTTTGGATAATAGTTTTCCAACAATGTTTCATAGCTTTTCATTCGAATAGATGCAGGAATATCATCTGCCTTCGTTTCTCCAATTAAAGGATTTAAAAACAATCCATCCACCGTTTCTAATGCGACTTTTTGAATATATTCATGTGCACGATGGACTGGGTTACGCGTTTGAAAACCGACAATCGTTTCCCAACCGAGTGCTTCAAAATGTTTTCTAGTCTCTTTCGGAGTGAAATGATAATGAGAAAATTCACGATCAGGAAATTTAGTTAATGTAATAGGACCAGCCACATAATTATTTGGACGTTCCAATATTTTTTTCACTCCCGGATGTTGCTCATCTACCGTCCCATATACATTTTTCGCTTCCTTCTCTTTGTCCGCTCTATATATTTCTGTTATTTCTATATAACCGTACAATTGTCCATTATTCTTTAATCCAACTTTTTCTCCTTTCCTTAAAGATGTTGCAACATGATCTGTAACAGGCAAAGTAATTGGAATACTCCAAATCGTCCCATTTGCTAAACGTATATTGTCCAAAATGGAATGATAATCACTTTCTGAAACAAATCCTGTTAGTGGACTATATGTTCCATTAGCGATTAATTCTAAATCACTTAAGGCAATCGCATCTAACTCAATATGCTTACTAGTCGTATTTTCATCTGTTATATGCACGCGTTGTACTAATGTACCTCCATGTGGTAAATTTTCCGTCATCTTAAACACTCCTTTTATTCATGTCTTTTTTCCAAATGCTCGTTTTTATTTTCCAAATTGTAACCGAAAAAAGTAAGAAAGCCGTCATTAACAAGATAGATAACATATCCTGTTCGATAAAAATTTGCACCATATAATAAGCGATAAAAAAGGATAATAATGGAGATAATATCCAAACAATCATGATTCTTTTAAAAATTGGTTGTTGAAAGATAATTTTTCCTTCATTTGCAACACCGACACCAACAATGGCAGATGTCGTTACTTGTGTCATCGGAATTGGTATGCCACATATCGAAGCGATAATCGTAATACCTGCACTTGTCAATGAAACGATTAACCCATCATGGATAGAGATTTTTGTTATTTTTTTCCCGTTCGTATCCAGTACCTTACCTCCAAATACAATTGCACCGATTGCTATAAACACCCCTCCAAGACCCATTGCAAGTGAACTAGGAATCATCGCTGCACCGACGAGCGGTCCAACTGCATTTGCAACATTGTTCATGCCTGCTGCCAATGCTTCTAAAAAACCAGCAAATATAACAAATAGGACGATATATTGCTTTTTTATATGAAATTTATGAGGGAGTTTTATGATTAGTTTCTTATAAAATAAAATGGCTACATAAACGATTAAGAATGCTATCAACGGTGTAATCATCCACCATAGAACGATATTTACAACGGATTCCACGTAAATACTTCTATATACAAAGCCGAATCCTATTACTGCACCAACTGTCACTTCACTTGTCGATAATGGAATACCAATCATATTTGCAATAAATAAGGACGTACAAGCACTTCCTAAAATGATAACGACAGATGTGGCATTTAGTAGATCGACATCGATGAGACCAGTACCAATCGTTTCAATGACTTTTCGACTACCAAATGCCGCACCTAAAAATATACCGATGCTGCAAATAATTAATGTTCGCCTTTTAGAGCGAATGGCACCTGTTCCATATACGATTCCCATCGTTGCTGCTGCACCACTACCACCTATGTTCATTGCAAATAATAATGCAATGAAAACCGCCATGATTATTACCATAATATATCCCTAACTCTCTTTACGAAGAGGAATGTAATCCACACTCCGTCTTTTGAAATTGTGCCCACCTACCTGAACGACTATTAGATTCATCTGAAACTGGTAACGTACATTTTTCACACCCGATACTAGGATAGCCTTTATCATGCAGAACATTGTAATTTAAATCCTGCAATAAAATATATTGCCATATTTCTTTCCACGTCCAATGAATGAGTGGACAAATTTTTATCGCTTGAAAAGTATCATCTTTATTAATAAAATTTGTATTTCTTCTTGATTTGGATTGCTCACGTCGCAATCCGGAAATCCATGCAGGCACATCTGATAACACCGCATGCATCGGCTCTACCTTTCGTATATGACAACATTTATTTGGATTCTTTTCCCATAAGGCAGCCCCATATTGTTCTTCCTGTTCCTCCACTGTTAACTCGGGTTTTTTTAGTTGAATATTTAATGTCGGATAATTTTCTTTTACTTGCTTGATTAACTGATAGGTTTCGTCAAAATGTAATCCCGTATCTAAAAAAACAATGGTTGCATCTTTTGCTACTTTACTAATTAAATCGATTAATACGATCCCTTCTGCCCCAAAACTACAAGCATATACGATGTCGCTTTTTTCGTATGTGTTATACGCCCATTTCAACACATCTAAAGATTCTTGAAATTGTTCATTTAATTGTGAGGCAATGGAATCCTCCCAATGTTCATAAGAGAACGTTGCACCCATGATATTACTCTCCTTTCAAATGAAAAAAAGACGACAGTAGGAAAGAAGAGATGTTCTTTCCTACTGTCGCCTCTAGTTTTCTAGTCAGCGATTGTTTATTTAATTCTTATTTTTTCATTTTTCTCTAGCTGAATGATTTTTCCATCTTGAACGATGATTGTAATGGTGCCAAATGATATAGTTTTTAGCATATCAAATATCTTTTTGGATAATTGCGCCTCACTTTCAATATCATTTTTCACAATCATTCCTCCTTTACCAATTATTCGCACCCATTTACTTATATATAAGCAATATCATACCATGTTTTGAAATGAATTCCTACTCATATCATCTATTTTCATGAAATTGTAATCCATTATAGACTGCTGGTACATATCCTTCTCGTACTACAAAGTCTCCAAAGTTTTCATTGTCTAATTTTTCTTTTGCATAATGATTAATAATTGGTTGTAGTGAAGCTAATATTTCTTCTTCATCAATATTTTCCTTGTACATCACACTTAAGCGATCTCCGTTAAAACTTCCGCCTAAATGTAAATTATATTTTCCTGGAGCTTTGCCTATAAATCCTATTTCTGCTAACGCCGCCCGTGAACATCCATTCGGGCAACCAGACATCCGAATCGTAATTTCCTGTTCCTCTAGCCCAGCTTCTTCTAGCAATAGCTCGATTTTATCAATCAAACTAGGTAAATATCTTTCCGATTCTGCCATCGCCAATCCACAAGTTGGAAAAGCAACACAAGCTATGGAATTACGGCGAAGTGCTGAAGCATTCTCTCCTTTTGAAATATTATATATACTTAGTAGACGGTCAATCTGTTCCTTTTTCTCCTCTGTTACATTTCCAATAATTAAGTTTTGATTAGGTGTAAGTCGAAAATCACCTGTGTGTACTTTCGCAATTTCTCGCAATCCTGTCATTAATAAATATTGATCCGTATCTTTAATTCTTCCATTTTGGATAAATATCGTCATATGCCATTTTCCATTCGACCCTTTTACCCATCCATAACGATCTCCATTATGATCAAAATGAAAATCTCTCGGTGCTGACAACTCATATCCTAAACGTTCATGTAATGTCTCTTTTAACCAGTCGATTCCTCTTGCATCAATCGTATATTTAAACCGAGCATATTTTCTAATAGAACGGTTTCCGAAATCACGTTGAATCGTTACTAATTTTTCTGCTACATCGACGGTTTTTTCTGGTGGACAAAATCCAATTATTCGACCAATTTGGGGATATGTATGTTCATCCCCATGTGTCATACCCATTCCACCACCGACCGCAACATTAAAACCAACAAATTTTCCTTTCTCTATAATTGCAATTAAACCAATATCTTGAGAAAAGACATCCACATCATTAGAAGGTGGTACTGCAATCCCAATTTTAAATTTTCGTGGTAAATAAATGTCTTTATAAATCGGTTCCTCGTGTTCCTCGTTTGTTTGTTGGTCCACCACTTTTTTTCCATCTAACCAAATTTCATGATATGCATTTGTTTGTGGTTCCAAGTGTTTACTTATCTTCTCTGCCCATTTATATACTTCTTCATGTACATTTGACTGATAAGGGTTCGGATTACACATTACATTACGATTGACATCCCCACAAGCAGCTAATGTAGATAATAATGTATCATTGATTGCTTGCATCGTCTTTTTCATATCCCATTTAACAATGCCATATAATTGAAACGCTTGCCTTGTTGTTAAACGTAATGTTTTGTTGCCATATTGATGCGCGATTTCATCCATCGCAATATACTGCTCTGGAGTGACAACCCCTCCTGCTGCACGAACACGGATCATAAACTGATAAGCCGGCTCTAGCTTTTGTTTTTGTCTTTCTAATCGAAGGTCACGATCATCTTGCATATAGCTCCCGTGGAATTTCATTAAACGATTATCTTCTTCTGGAATACTTGCAGTTAATGAGTCTGCAAATGTCTCGACTAATGTTCCACGTAAATAATTACTTTTAATTTTTATATCTTCTACATCACTATGTTGTTCTGTCATCGTTTCTAATACTTTTTCATTTCTTAATGTCACTTCAAATCCCCTCTCGATATTATTCAATCCTATATTTCCAATGCGTTAATATACATCACGTTGGTAACGCTTTTGCTGTTGCATCGTTTTTAAATAGGCAGTTGCTTCCTCTTCGGATTTATTTCCTTCTTCTTGAATAATTCGTAAAATCGTATCATGAACATCTTTCGCCATGCTTTTTTCATCCCCACAAACGTAAATGATGGCACCTTCTTCTAACCATTGATAAAACAATGCTTTTTCTTCCCACATTTTATGTTGTACATATACTTTTTCTTCTTGGTCACGTGAGAAAGCTAAGTCTAATTTCGTTAAAACTCCTTGTTTGATCCAACGTTGCCATTCAATTTGATATAAAAAATCTGTTCTATAATGTTGGTCTCCGAAAAACAACCACGACTTTCCTTTCGCCTCTATTTCTTCTCTTTCTTCCATAAATGATCTAAATGGTGCAATACCTGTTCCAGGTCCAATCATAATAATTGGTACTTGATCATCTTCTGGTAAACGGAAATAATCATTCTTGTGCACATATATTTTCACTTTGTCTCCTGGCTCTATCCGCTCTGATAGCTGAACAGAACAGACACCATTTCGGTCCCTTTCTCCTGCATGATAGCGAACTACGCCTACAGTTAGATGCACTTCATCCGGATTTGCGCGGTAGCTACTCGCAACCGAATAAAGACGTGCAGGTATTTTGCGTAATAATGGGAGTAACTCATCCGGACTCACATTTTGCAATGAATAATCTTCCACTAAATCTAATAGATCATGATTTTCTATATATTCCATTAATGTATTTTTTTGTTCATCTTGTAATAATGTTGTTAGTTTTTCATGTTGAAAAGTGGATGCAATCTTTTCTAAGATAGGTTTTGTTAAGCGTGTTATTTCATAATGATGTTTTAACGCATTTTCAACTGTCCAAGTATGATCTTTTATCGTAATCTCTTGATCTTTTTCCCAACCAAAACTTGTAATCAATTGTTCCACTAATTGTGGATCGTTTTCTGGATAAATACCGATAGAATCACCGGGCTCAAATTTTAAATTAGCATCTTCTATAGACAATTCAATATGTCGTGTTTCCTTATTCGACCCTCGCCCATTTAAATTTATGTTTTCTAATACTTCCGCTTCAAATGGATTCGTTCTTGAATAGAGAGATGTTACTTTATTTTCATTCGTTGTATTCGCTATGTTCTTTGTAGAAGTTGTCGTTAGTTCTTGAAGCTCTGACGAGACGGATGTAAACCAATTTTCAGCATCCTCATCAAAATCAACATCACAGTCTATTCGGTCGGCAATACGGGTCGCTCCTAATGCTTCGAGTCGTTCATCAATTTGTTTTCCTGTTAAACAAAATTGTTCGTAGGAACTATCCCCTAAAGCAAGTACGGAATAATGTAAATCATTTAATTTTGGTGCACGCTTACTATGGATAAAATCACAAAACTCTATCGCATTATCAGGTGGATCCCCCTCTCCATGGGTACTAATGATAATAAGAACATGAGATAATTTCTTTATATCTCGCGCTTTAAACTCATTCATACAAATTGCATTTACCTTTAATCCATTTCCTAGTAATTGTTCTGTGAAAGTCTCTGCTAATGATTGGGCATTTCCTGTTTGAGTACCGTATAGCACGGTTATCTCTTTTGTCTCTGTTACTTGTACTTCCTGTAACATATGGGCCGGTTCCTGTTGTGTAGCACCCATATCTGATACTATTTCAGCCGTTAGATAACCACTAAGCCAAACCCTCTGTGTACCGGTTAACTTCCCTAATAACTGATTTAATAATTGAACTTCTTCTTCACTAAAAGGACTGTTTCTTACTTGTAGCTGCAACTTTTATACACCCCACCATAAAATAATATAAAAAAAGGGCGAAACAAATCACGATGTAGTAATTTGTTTCGCCTCTAGTTTTCTAGTCAGCTTATATATCGATACGTATCATCTTATCCACTATCATATTCATATAATTCCTACCTGTCAAGTCAAATTTAGGAGAAAGATAGAAATAGTGCTTTTTTCATACTTCCTTTTTATTGATCTGAAGCGTATGTTTGCAATGCATACATAGTGGAAAAATAACCATATGGTAAGTTTGACGCTTTCTAATGCGCATTATTTGAAAAATAAGTTGATTACTAGTATTATAAGCAAGGTTACACGTTGTTCGGAACCATCCAACGTAAAAAAACTAAGGGAGAATGATAATATGCAATCAAAAACATTAGTCGTTAACGGGCTTGTTGCAGCACTTTATTTTGTTGTAACTGCCGTTATCGCACCATTCGGATTTTTAGGGATCCAATTTCGAATTTCGGAGTTTTTTAACCATTTAATCGTATTAAATAAAAAATATTTCTTCGGGATTGTTGTTGGAGTATTTCTTGCCAATTTAGTGTTTTCACCGACAAAAGCAGATATTGTATTCGGTGTGCTACATACGGCATTATCTTTAGGAATTACAATGTATATCGCGCGTTTTGTGAAAAACAAAATTGCACTTATGTGGATCAATACAGCTGTTTTTTCTATTAATATGTACATCATTGCGTACATGCTTATCTTCTTTGCAGATGTACCAGATGCCTTTGGAGTATTATGGTTATCGCTTGGAATAAGTGAGTTTGTCACAATGGGGATTGCAATTTACATTATGTATTTCTTAAATAAACGATTAAAATTAGAGAACCTTATTTAAGTGGATAAAAATATCCTTCACATACTCTTTTAAAAATAAACTTGTCGTTTAAAATAGAAGCTATTAAAACAAAATAAGGATCTTGGTACATTCACGTACCAAGGTCCTTATTTTTTCCACTACTTTCATGAACCAACTTCAACAAAAAAATGATAGAAATCTCTTATAGCATTGCGCTTATTCATCCTTAAGTAAATTTGACCTTATTGTACATCTGTTCAACCTGTCTTACTTCCATTAGTTGAATTTGTAGGAGGACAGAATATTGAAGCATCTGAATGGTATGTAGGATCCTCACGTATATTCGCAAGTAGAGTGGGAATTGCGAGGGAACTTGCGGAATTAAT